>JBGTEZ010000281.1:0-13337 GCA_041747535.1 Gemmatimonadaceae bacterium | reverse complement strand
CCTGGCCGTGGATGACCGCGTCCGGCACACGCTCGACATTTCCGGCCTCGAGGCGTGCGCGCAAGCGACTGAGCCGTTCGCAATGGCTCTGACACTCTGCGACCGCGAGCTCCGCCGCGCGCGCGAGTCCGATTGCCGCCGCGACGTTTTCCGTTCCCGGACGACGTCCGCGCTCCTGAGTACCGCCGTGCATGAGCGGCTCCACGGCGGTCCCGCGGCGCACGAACAGCGCGCCAATCCCCTTCGGCGCTCCGAACTTGTGGCCGGAAATCGTCAGGAAATCAAAGTGCTGGGATTTCGCGTCGATGGGGATCTTGCCGAATGCCTGAACGGCATCGGTGTGAACCATTGCCCCACGCGCCTTCGCTTTCTCGGCAAGCTCGGGGATTGGCTGGATCGACCCGATCTCGTTGTTCACCCACATCATGGTGCAGACGGCTACGGCATCGTCGACGAGGTGGTCGAAGGAGTCATGATCGATCGTTCCATCGGGCGTCATTCCGAGCACCCGCTCTTCCGCGCCTTCCCGCATTGCCTGATGCACCGCGCCGAGAATCGCTTTATGCTCGATGGGCGTCGTTACGATTGCCGTGCGCCCCTTGAGTTTGAGAGCGCGCCAACATCCGAGGATCGCGAGATTGTCGCCCTCGGTGCCGCCTGAGGTGAACGAGATCTCGTCCGGCCGTGCGCCCAGACATCGCCCAACGCGCTCCCGTGCCTCGTCGAGAGCGGCCCTGGCTTCGCGGCCCCACCGATGCGAGCTGGAGGGGTTTCCGAACCGCTCGCCGTAGTATGGGCGCATGGCCTCGATCACTTCTTCACGCACGGGGGTGGTCGCCGCGTGGTCGAGGTAGATCAAAGGGTGCTGAGACGATGGAGCGGGCATGGGAGGAATTTAAGGCTGTTCCCCAAAATAGGGGATTCTGGAGTGGGAACGGAGCTGACCGCTGATGCGACGCACCGAGGAATGCTCAGCCCTGAAAAAATCTGCTCCGAACATCCCAAAGCTTCGGAAAAAACTTCTGCGATATCGTTTTCTGTAGGTACTTCGACCCGAGGGTGCCACCCGTTCCGCCGGTGCCGGGCCCGATGATTCGCTCGACGAGCTGCACGTGAAGGAACCGCCACATCGCGAATCCCTGCTCGTATTCAAGCAGTCCTTCAGCCAGCATTTGCAGCGGCCGTTGGTCCTGCTCAGCATATATCTGCTCCACCGAAACACCATGTTGCTGGAGCAGTCCGTCGAAAAGCGCTTGTAGGGTCGGCTTCTCCAGCGCGGTCTGGACCAATGGCGGAACTCCGCCGTGCTGCGCGACGACCTTGAGGAAGTGCTCATCGCGCATTCCCGACATCGCCTCGATCGCCCGGAACTGCACGCTCTGCGACCCGCTCGACGTCCCCAGGTATCCCCGAAATTGCGCAAACCGCTGCGGCGGGAGAGTCTCCAGCGCCGACAGCTGGCTGGTGACGATGTGAACGAGAGCGTTGACGCGCTTGACCGACGTGAGAGCGCCGAGCGTGTCGTTGGCTTCCATGAGCCCGATGAGCGCCGAAAGCTCGTGGATGATCAGCTTGAACCAGAGCTCGCTCGCCTGGTGAACGATGATGAAAAGGAGCTCGTCCGGGTGCTCGGGGGAGGAGCGGGGGCGCTGGAGCCCGAGGAGATCCTCGAGAGCGAGGTACGACCCGTAGGTAACCTCGGCCTCGGCCGGGGCGGGCCTTGGGCTCTTGCTCAAAACGTCGAAACCTCGAGGGCCGTCACGTCTTCCACGCGCATCGTCTCGGTGGTGTGAAACGGCTCCCCGTAGCGCGAGCGGATGAGCGATCCGTAGTGCGCGGCGTGGTGCCGCATCAGATCGGCGAGCGGCTCTCCGTTCGGATACACCTCACCCGCCTGCACCGCCTCGCCGAACTGTGACGCGTAAGCCGCGACCGCTTCGAGCTTTTTCTCGAACGACTCGGTGATGTCGACGACGAAGGTCGGCTTCTGATAATCCTCACGGAACGAAAGCGCGTGCAAGACCTTCCGTGGCCGGTGTGGGGCTGACTTCGGCTCGATTTTCTGGAGGCCGGCGACGAAGCACGCGTCCCGGGTCAGCTGGGCGACGACCGGATGGTCGGGGTGGCGCCCGTGCAACGAGTGCGTGATCACCACGGTTGGCTTGAGGCGCCTGATGACGACGGCCACCCTGGCGCGGGTCTCGGGCGTGTTGACGATGCCACCGTCAGGAAGGCCAAGGTTCTCACGCACATGGACACCCATGACCTTTGCTGCCTGTGCCGCCTCGCCGGCGCGAATGTCACGCGTACCACGGCTTCCCAGCTCGCCGGCGGACAGGTCGAGAATTCCGGTGCGACGCCCGAGCATCTGCGCCCGGATCAGCGTTCCCCCGCAAATGAGCTCGACGTCATCGGGATGCGCGCCGATGGCGAGGATGTCGACGGATGTCATTGGTCGAAAGTTACCCTCGTCGCCGACGCGCGGATACGCGCCGAGTCATTCGTAACGGAGAGCGTCGATCGGATCGAGCGCCGCCGCGCGACGCGCGGGCAGCATTCCGAAAATGAGGCCGATGCCGACCGACACCATCACCGCCACCACCGTCAGTCCGACCGGGACACCGGCGTCGATGTTCATCAGGAGCGTCACGATTCGGCCGAACGTCAGGCCGACGATGATCCCGATCAGGCCGCCGAATCCGGTGAGGGTGGCAGCCTCGACGAGAAACTGAAACAGGATCTCGCGCTTGGTGGCGCCGACGGCCTTTCGGATTCCGATTTCCCGGGTTCGGCTGGTGACGGATACCATCATGATTGCCATCACGCCGATCCCGCCGACGAGGAGTCCGACGCTCGAGAGAACGATCATCACCAGAAAGAAGACTCCAGTGATCTTGTTGAAGGTGTCCAGTATCTGATCCTGGCTGATGAAGTCGAAATTGTTCCTGTCGGCCGGCCGGAGGCCGCGCATCTCGCGGAGCGCGATCGTCACCGCCTCCTGCGCATCGGCGGTGCTGACGCCTTTCTTCGGCTTCACCGGTATATAGAGCGCGTTGGTCTTGTCGATGAAGAAATGCCGTTCCAGCATCAGATAGGGGACAACCGCGCCGATTTCCTGCCCCGGCGGCGAGAAGATGTTGCCTGGTTGAGCGTACAATCCGGTCACGCGCGCCGGCGTTCCGCCGATGCGAATCATCTTGTCGAGCGGATTCTCCCGGCCGAACAGGCGTCGGGCGGCGTTTTCGTCGATCACCGCCACGCTCGCACCCGAAGCGAGCTCCGCGTGCGTGAACCACCTCCCATCTAAGAGCTCTCCGCCCTGGATCTCCATGTAGCGGTCGTCGGCGCCCACGAGAAGCATCTGCTGGGTGCGCTGCGGGCCGAACGACAGTCGCGCGGCTGCCTGTGCCCAGATCGCCGCGTAGCCGACTTCCGGGAGGGTCGCGATCCGCTCAGCCTCGCGCACGTGCAGATCGGGCCGCACCCGGATCCACTTGGGGAGCTGGTCGGGATTTACCGGGGTCTGCGAAAAGACCTTCATCACATAGAACGTGGTCGGGCCGGCGATCTCGATGGTGCGGACGATCTGATCCTTTATGCCCTGCACGATCGCCGCCATGGTCATCACCGTCGAGACGCCGATCACCACTCCGAGGATCGTGAGCGCGGAGCGAAGCTTGTTCGCGCGGATGGTGTCGAGCGCGATCTGGACGTTGCTGCTGATCCGTTCGGCGACTATCAACGTCTCGCTCTCGGTGCGGCCGGGGTCATCATTCAGCGCGAAGCGCGGTGATCGGGTCGAGCTGCGCCGCGCGCGATGCCGGGTAGACTCCGAAGATGACCCCGACCCCCGCGCCGAGCGCGAGAGCGAGGCTGATCGACCAAAGACTCACGCGGGCAGGAAGCGGCGACGCGAGACTCACCAATCCCGCGAGTCCCCAACCCATCGCCACTCCGAGCAGCCCGCCGATGGTGGCGAGAACGATCGATTCGACGAGGAACTGCTGGCGGATGTCGGACGGCTTCGCGCCCAGCGCCTTGCGGACGCCGATCTCGCGCGTCCGCTCGGTCACCGACATCAGCATGATGTTCATGATGACGATGCCCCCTACGACGACGCCGATTGCCACGATCGCGGGAATCACCGAGAACAGGATGCGCGTCAGGTTCTTCCAGAACTGAACGAGCGCGTCGGCGGTCTCGATCGAGTAGTCCGGCTCCTCTCCGGGGCGGAGCCGGTGCGCGATTCGCATCGCCTCGTCCGCCTTGCTCATCCCGCCCGCGACTTCTTCCGCGGTCGGCATCTTGACGGAGACGGTGTTCGTTTTTCGCCGCCCGTAGAGCATCTCGAAATTACTGAGGGGCATCAGCACGAATCCGTCAAAGGACTGCCCCAGAACCCGCCCCTTCTTCGCAATTGTCCCGATGATCGTGAACCGGTGCCCCATGATACGAACGTCCTGACCGACCGGATCGATCTGCTCGAATAGCTTTTCCACGACGTCGGCGCCGATGACGGCGACTGGCCGGCGTTCGTTCACATCCACATCGGTGATGGGACGGCCACTCTCGAACACGTAGTCCTGAACGACCTGATAGGGGGCGGTCACGCCCATGACGATCACATCGCCAAGGGTTTTGTTGCGCCAGATCACGTCGGCGGTCGGCGTCGGCCATCCGGATTGCAGGCTCACCGCTAGTGCCTCGGGCACCGCCGACATCACCGCCTGGGCGTCCGATTCTGTGACACGCGGACGCCGCTGGATTCTGCGCCACTCTTCGTCGTCGAACAGGCCGATCGAAATGGGCGAGCGTCGAACCTGGAAGGTGTTCTGTCCGATGAGCGCGCCGGCCAGATTCTCCTTCACGTAGGCGTTCATCCCGGAGATGATCGCTACGACCGCGACGAGGAAGGCGACCGACACGATGATCCCGAGCAGCGTAAAAAAGGACCGAAGCTTGTTGACGCGGATCTGCTCGAGGGCGGTGGTCACGACATCGACGTAGCGCATGGTCCTAATCTCGGACTGAGCCGCAGGCGGCGCTACGCTCGATTCCTTAGTCCGGCCGGGGCCGCCTAGCCGGCCTCGTCGCCGCTCAGCGTCCTGAATGCGATCATGACGGCCGCGAGCAGCGGCACGGCGACCAGAAGCCCGAGAAACCCGAACACGATCGCCATCAACGCCTGCGCCCCGATCGTGAGCGCTGGCGGAATGTCGATGCCTTCCTTCATCAGAATCGGAATGAGCAGGTGATTCTCGAGGAACTGGATGCCGACGTATGCGATGGTGACGGCGAGCGCCTTTTCCGGTGAATCGACGAAGCCCATTGCGATCGCCGGCAACGCGCTGAGGATGGGGCCGAGGGTAGGAACGAACTCCAGCAGGCCGGCGAGGATGCCCAGCGGCACCGCCGCGCGCACGTTGAGAGCGAGGAGCACGAGAGTGGTCACGACGCCGATCACGACCATCGCGATCAGCTGGGTGACGAGCCACTTCCGCAGTGTGACGGCAATTGCGCTGAGCGTCCTGTCGGCACGCGGCCGCGACCTCCGTGGAACCAGCCGCAGCAGGCCCCGGCGGTAGAGTCCGGGGTCGATCGCCAGGTAGATCGCGAGGAAGAGGATGAGAATGAGTCCGGCCGCGACGGCGAGGGTCGAGGTGAGCACGGGCAGGAAATACCGCGTTGCTCCACCGAGCTGGGACAGCAACCGATCGCGAAGTGTGGCGCTTTCTTCGCCCTGGGCGGGTGAAACGACGACCGCGATCGAATCGGTGCCCGCCGTTTGCCGCGCGGGCGTCGCTTCATCGTCGAGACCCGTGATCGTGGCGATGACTCCGCCGCCACGCGACTTGACCCACGCCTCGAGCTTCTCGATCGCCTCCGGAAGCTTTGTCTTCAGCTCCCGGGTTTGCGTACGAACGGTCGGCCCGATCCAGCTTCCGAACGCGCCGAGGACGCCAAGAAAGGCGATAACGATGAGCGATGCCGCGAGGCCGCGAGGAATGCGATATCGCTGGAGCCGGTCGGCCCCGGAGCTGACCGCCAGCGCGAAGAGCACGCCGAGAAATATCGTGAGGACGAGGTTGCGCGTGTGCCAAAGCAGGAGAAGCAGGACGGTGAGTCCCACCACCATCGCCGCAACCTTGAATGCCTCGTACCGCCCCGTCCCGGTGCCGTTCATGCGCAGAGTTTAGCTCGGGCGCGCGGTTCCCGTAAGCGGCGTCCTACTCGTATCTCAGCGCTTCCACGGGATCGAGTCGCGCCGCGCGCGCGGCGGGAAGTATGCCGAACAGAATCCCCGTGAACGCGCTCGTCGCGAGCGCGGCGACCACGGCCGAAAGGGGCGTCGACGCGGGGATTGCCGGAAAAGCGGTCTTGATCCCGAACGCGACCAGGATGCCGAGTATCAGCCCAATCCCCGCGCCGATGCTCGTCAGCGTTGCCGCTTCCACGAGGAACTGCCAGAGGATCTCGCTCTTCGTCGCGCCGAGGGCCTTGCGGACTCCGATCTCGCGGGTGCGCTCGGTGACGCTGATCATCATGATCGCCACTACGCCGACCCCGCCGACCAGCAGGCCGACCGAGGAGAGCGCGATACCCACCACGAAAAAGGTCCCGAACAACTGATTGTAGATCCCCATCAGGCGATCCTGGGTGATGATCTCGAAATTGTTCTTGGCCGTGGCCTTGAGCCCGCGGCGCCCGCGCATCAGCGCGGTGACGTCGTCCGTCGCTTCGGCGAGAGTGACGCCCGGCTCGGGCTTGACGATGAGATCGGTGCCCCTGATCCAGAGATTGAGGCTGCGGCGCGCCGACTCGTATGGCACGATCGCCTTCGCCTGATCGCCGCCGCCCGCCGATGTCGGCGTTCCCATCGGGCTCGCGGTGTAGTGATAAACCCCGATCACCTGGAAGCCCACGCCGTCGACGTTGATCATCTTGTCGATCGGGTCCGACGTGCCGAACAGGCGCTCCGCCAGCTTCGCGTTCACGACGATTACCCGTGCTCCAGTCAGGTTCTCCGCGTAGGTGAAGCTGCGCCCGGGATAGATGTCACCGCCGTCCACATCCACCCAGTTCGGCGTGTAGACCTCCATGCCCGTGCTCACCTGCTTGTCCTTGTAGGTGAACTTCGCTCCCGAGCCGACGTGCGCGGTTACAGCCTTGATCGTGGTCAGGCTCTCGATTGCGCGCGCGTCGTCGGTAGTCAGTGCGGGATTCCTGCGTTCCGGGCACGTGTCATCCGATCCATCGCAGGCGTGGAAGCCGCCGATCGGGCGGCGATATATGTAGAACGACGTGGGGCCCGCGGCCTCCAGGTCCTTGGCGAAGCTCTCGTTGATCCCACGCACGACCGACGACATCGCGACCACGACGAAGACGCCGATGGCGACCCCCATGATAGTGAGTGCCGCTCGCACCTTGTTGGCGCGGAGAGCATCGATGGCCATGCCGACGCCCTCCAACGCGCTCGCAACCCGCCGGAAGAAGCCCACTATTCCTTCCTCAGGGCTTCGATCGGGTCGAGCGATGCGGCACGCCGCGCCGGGTACACGCCCGAGATGATTCCGACGATACAGCCGAGCAGTGTCGCCATGACGATCGACCAGGGCGCGACCTCGGCCGGGAGCGGAGTCTTCCACTCGATGACTTTCGCGATCACCACTCCGAGCACGATGCCCACCAGCGCGCCGAGGGTGCTCAACGTCGCGGCTTCGACGAGGAACTGTCTGAGAATGTCGCGGCGCCGCGCGCCGAGAGACTTCCGGATCCCTATCTCGCGGGTGCGCTCGGCAACGGCCACGAGCATGATGTTCATGATGACCAGTCCGCCGACGACGAGCCCGATCGCCGGGAACGCGGTGCCCGCCATCGTCATGACCTTCTTCAGCTTGTCCATGAACGCCAGCGCGCTGGCTGACGTTTCCATGAAGAAGTTGTCGGGCTGACCCGGCCGGAGTTTCCGGCGGCCGCGCATGACCTCGCGCACCGACTCCATCGCGTCGTCGAGTGCCAGCGCCGAGGGTGCCTGCACCATGATGCCGTCCACATCACCGCGGGGATTGGTATGGTGGTGCAGCGGCGAGTTGTAGGGAGCGATTGCGACGCGGTCGAGGGAGATGCCAAAGACGGAGCCCTGTTTCTCGAGCACACCGACCACCGTGTAGGGCATCCCTCTGATGCGGAGCTCTCTGCCGAGGGGGTCGAGATCCTTGAAGAAATACGTCGCCGTCTCGTCGCCGATGACTACAACCGGGGTTCCAGCTGTCATCTCCTGCTGTGTGAGAGGGCGCCCGCGGCTGACGTCGTACTTCTTGATGAGGAAGTAGTCGCCATCGACGGCGTGAGCCTCGACCTGCTTGGGACGCGCGTGTTGCGACGACGCGTTGATGAACTCCTGGCTCTCGACGGCGTAGCGCGATCCCGGAGGGAGCGCACCGGCGACGAGGGGCAGATCGGAGTGGTAGATGCGCGGCCGCCGCTGCCACTGCCTCCACTCTTCTTCCGAGCCGGCGCCATCTCCGAACCACGGAAAGCGCCGCAGCGTGAACGTGTTGACTCCAAGCAGCTTCGCCGCGAACTCGTTCTCCATGTAGCTGCTCATGCCCTGCACGATGGAGATGACGGCGATGAGGAACATGACGCCGATCGTCACGCCGAGCAGCGTGAAGAAGCTTTTCAGCTTTTGCACCCGTATCTGCGCGAGGGCCAGCCAGATTGCTTCTACGAACGGCACGCTAGGCCCTGAGCGAGCCGGGGATCTCTGCCTTGGACAGGAATCTCTCGCGGCGGTCGTCGCTCGATATGAGCCCATCGCGCAGCACCACCACGCGGCGCGCGTGCGCGGCGATGTCGGCTTCGTGCGTCACCATGATCACCGTCTGGCCCTCATCGGAAAGACTCTCGAAGACCTTCATGATCTCTTCCGACGTGGTCGAGTCGAGATTTCCCGTCGGCTCGTCGGCGAGCAGGATGGAAGGCTTGTTGACGAGGGCGCGGGCGATGGCAACGCGCTGGCGCTGACCGCCGGAGAGCTCGTTCGGCCGGTGATGGATTCTGTCGCCGAGCTGCACACGCTCGAGCGCTTCGGTAGCGCGTCTTTTCCGCTCGTCCGATCCGACGCCGGCGTATACCAGTGGAAGCTCGACGTTGTGGAGCGCGCTGGCACGCGGGAGGAGGTTGAAGGTCTGAAACACGAACCCGATCTCGCGGTTTCGCACTCGGGCGAGCTCGTCCTCGCTTTTCTCGGACACCTGCATGCCATTGAGCCAGTATTCGCCGGCGTCAGGCGTGTCGAGACAGCCGATGAGATTCATCAGCGTCGACTTGCCTGAGCCCGACGGGCCCATGATCGCGACGTACTCGTTGCGCCGGATCGCGATGTCGACGCCACGAAGGGCGCGGACGATCTCGCCTCCCATGTCGTACTCGCGCTTGAGCCCGCGGGTGACGATGATCCAGTCTTTTTCGGGCGCGACGCCGCCGACGGCGGTGACCGCCTCCCGCTCAGCGGTGGTGCTGAGCGGTATGTCGTCCGTGACCGGCATCAGGACTTCGCTGCCGCGGCAGCCGGCTTCTTGGGATCGACCTTTTGCGCTTTGACCACCGCGCCGTCCTTCAGCTCACGAATCGCCTGATATGTACCGCCCACGATGTCCTCGCCTTCCTTGAGGCCGGTCAGTACCTCGAAAAACTTCTCGCCGGCTATACCGACCTTTACGGGGCGGAACGTGACTTTGTTGTCCTTGCCGACGACGAACACCCCCTCGACGTCGCGCTTGCCGACCTCCTTCGCGGGAGCCTTGCGGCCCAGCGTCAGTGCGCCCGAGTCCTCTTTCGCGACCTTCTCGTCGTCCTCACGCACGGTGAGCGCGATGATCGGTATCGAAATCGCACCCTTTCTGGTCTGAGTGATGATCTTGGCGGTGGCCGAGAAATCAGGGCGCGTCTCGGGCGGGGCGTTGAGGAGTTGAATGGTCACCTCATAGTCGATCGCCTGGTCGGCTGCGGAAGCCATTCCGCCGGTGCTCCCCGCCTTCACCGAGCTGTTCGAGATCTCGGCGACGCGGCCGATGAACGTCGTGTCGGGGAAGGCGTCCAGCTGGACGACGGTCGAGTCTCCGATCTTCACGCGGGACACGTCCGTCTCGTCGACCTTGACCTTGGTCTCGAGCAGGCTCATGTCGCTGATGGTGAGCAGCAACGCCGCATCCTTGTTCAGCGTGCCCATGATCGCGGTCTCACCCTGCTCGACGTTGAGGCGGGTGATGCGTCCGCTCATCGGGGCGGTAATGGTCGTCTTGCCAAGGCTGCTTCGCGCATCGCGCATCGAGGCAGTTGCCTGATCGACGGAGTGTATCGCGGCCTGGAGCTGTGCCTCGGCCACCTCGACCTGAGTCCTCAGCTGCTCGAGCTGCTCATCCGAAACGAGCGTCGGGTTCGCCTTCTTGAGCGCGAGAAGCCTGTCGTAGTTCCGGGTTGCCTGCGCGAGACCCGGCCTTGCCTGGGCCACCTGCGACCGCGCCGCCGCGACCGCGGCGGTCGCGCGCTCGGCATTCGCTACGTACTGCGATGGGTCGACCTCGAGAAGGAACTGGCCGCGCGTGACCATCTGGCCTTCGCGCACGGCGAGGCGCACCACGCGTCCGGTGATGTCGGCGCTGACGTCTACCTTGGTATGCGGCTGCACCTGGCCGCTCGCCGTGACGGAAGCGACGAGGTCGCGACGCTGAACCTTCTCGATGCGAACCTCGGTCGCCTTGTTGCGGCCCTTCATGGCGCTGGTGATGCCGATTATCAGAATGGCCAGGACGACGACGCCTGCAACCGACCATTTCGTGCGTTTCTTCATATATATCGATCCGATTAACGAAGGGGTTTTCCGACGGCGCTCTCGAGAATGGCGAACGCTCGGTGGTAGTCGTAAATCGCGTTGATGCGATCGCTTTCCGCGCGCTCGTAGGTCGCGCGTGACTGGGCCAGATCGACGAACGTCGTGGCTCCGATTCTGTAGCGGTCCTGCATAAGCTTAAGCTCCTGCCTCGCCTTTGCCGCGTTCTGCTCCTGTAATGCTACCGTCTTTTCGGCCGTGACGAGGGTGAGGTACGCGGCCGTCACGTCGGCGGTGAGGGCCAGCTCCCGTGCTCTCACGCCGTAGCGGGCGTCGGACCGGCTCACAATCGCTTCCTGCACGCGCTGTTCGCGGGCAAATCCATCGAAGAGCGGCATTGAGAGCACCGCCGTGAAAGAGCGCGGCTGCTTCGTGAAGTTGAACGGGAACCTCGAATTTCCCTGTCTGATCGCAGAGGCCTGGTCGTCGGTAAAGGTGATGGCGCTGCACTGCGCGAGGTTGTTGCTCAGATTGAGCGCGGCCCTCACTTCTTCAGTCCGGATGCAGCCGAGTCTCGACGCCTCAGTCTGAGCCATAGCCTGCTGAACCGGAAACGCGGCACTCGTATAGCCGTAGGTGTAGCCGCCGATTCCTGTGCTCAGGGACAGCGTGGGAGAGTATTCGCCTTTCTCGCGGCGGACGTGGAGGTTGGCGACGCGCTCGCGGGAGCGCAGCGCCAGGACGACCGGATTCTGACGGTGCGCCGCTTCGAGAAGGTCATCCAGCCGAAGATTGGTCGGCGATACGGTGAACCGGCTCACCAGCGCGACGTTCGGTGGCTGACGAATTCCCATCAGCTGGAACAGCCTCAGCTTTTCGATCTCGATCTGGTTTCTGGCCCTGAGCACCGCCACCTGCTGGAGTCCAAGCGCGACTTCCGCGCGCTGGATATCCAGCTGCGTGCCGGATCCGACGATTTCGCGTGCCTGTGCCAGAACCAGCTCCGTCTGCGACGCCACGACCAGCGAATCCTGCAGGTCTGCATTTGCCTCGGCCTGCAGCGTGAGGAGGTATTGCTGGGCGACGTTGCTGCGCAGCGTCTCGATCGCGCCGGTAATATCGGCCTCCACCGCGTCACGATTCGCGCGCTGCAGACTCGGCGTGATCAGGGAAGCGCTGTTGAGGCGATACCCGAAACCTATCGAGTAGCTGGACTGATTCACGTCGGAGCTTGCACCAAGGCTGGTGCCGCTGAAAATCTGCTGCCCTCCCTGCTGGCGCTGCACGGAGAGCGAAGCGTCAGCGCTCGGCAAAAGCGCGCCATAGGCCGTACGGACACCGGCCCGGGCGGAAACGCGATTGTTCAGGATCTGCTGAAGCTCGGGATTGTTGCGGCGCGCCTGGTCGATTGCCTGCTCGATGGTGAGCGTCGTCCGGGCCGCCGAGTCGGGGGGCAGTACCTGTGCAGATGCCGGAACGGCAGCTGCGACTAGAGCTATGAAAAGCAGAGGTCGCATCATTTATGTGGGTGGGTGGCTTTTCGTGACGTACGTCCAACTATACAACCGAGTTTCAGAGCGGAAAACAGTGAGTTTTCCCGCACTAAGACAGTGCGGCTATTCAGCGGGCGCAGGAGCCAGAAATATGCGGTCGCTGATCTTCCCGTAGATGCGCTCGTACAGCCGCTTGCCCTTCTCGGCGGATGCCAGCGAGGGCCGGCCGATAGATCCGGCGCTGCCGCTCGGAACCTTCAACGTGCCGCGCCGGTAACGCCTGAGCTGCTCGCGCGACATCATATAGTCCTGCGCGATGTCCGGCTTCACCATGTGGGGTGCGAGGAACAGCATTATCGAGGTGTCCACCTCGTCGCCGTGCATCGCTTCCTTCTGTCCTTCGAGCAGATCGGAGAGATTCACGCCGAAAATGTCCACCACCCTCACGCGGGCGCCGGCGGTGATCACGGTCGCGAGAGCTTCCTGGTGCGGATCGTGTCCGTGGGCGGTGAGGAGGATGAACTCGCGGATACCGGTCGCTTCCCAAGAATCGATCAGGTCGTTGAGCAGACGATGGAGTGTTTTCTTGCGCAGCGACGCATTTCCCGTGAACCCTTTTTCGGTATCCACATTTACCCCGTACTCGACCGTGGGAGCTCGCAGCACGCCATATTCCGCCGAGAGATCGTCCGCCATGTGCTCGACGATGATGGTATCGCAGCCCAGCGGCAGGTGAGGCCCGTGCTGCTCACATGTGCCGATGGGAACGATCAGGCGCGGGTCGTGGCCCAGAATCGTCGCGATCTGCGACGGGTTGAGCTCCTTGACCCGCAAGGGTCCGGATTCAGGAAGGGAGGAGGGAAGGGTCATCGCATCAGCAGGTAGCATCAATGTAAGAAGCGGAACGCTCAGACGGCGCGCAATGCTCGCGGTCGCCTCGGTTCCCCTGTTTCTGATGGCGATGTGGGTGCGAACGCCGATGCTGCCGGGCGCGTCCGGCACGCCGCAGC
>JBGTEZ010000280.1:0-2805 GCA_041747535.1 Gemmatimonadaceae bacterium | reverse complement strand
CGCCGCGGTCGCGACCCGCCTGCGCGCGCTGACCGGCTAGGCGTCGGTAGCGGCTGCGCTACGGCCGCGAACGCACATGCCATGTCCGTCCGCCATCGAGTGAGCGCTTGATCGTTCCGCCCTCGATCGCGGCGTACATCTCTGACTCGCTCGCGACGAGCACTGCATGCAGCAGGCCGCCGACGGACCCGAGCTGCTTGAAGCGCTTGGCCGGTGAGTCCGAGAGCTGAACACGGCCCTGGGGGTCGAAGAGATAGAGGCGCGTCGTGCTCGGCCAGGCGAGATAGCCAGGCGTCGCCCCCAGTAGATGCCAGACGCCACCTGCGTCCTTGCTCTCGTAGAGCGCGACGTCGCCCGAAGCGACCAGGTGCGCCGGATCAGCTGGGTCGATCGTCAGATCGAGCAGCGGCTCCGGCACCTTCGATTTGCTCCAGTTCCTGCCTGCGTTGTCGCTTCGCATCAGCAGGTTGTGTGTGGAGTCGTAGCCGTAGATGCGCGAGCCGGCGCTGCGCAGAACGTGGAAGTCGGCTTTGCCAAGAAGCGAGATCTGCTGCCACGTTCGCCCGTTGTCTGAGGATTTGATCAGGCCAAGGAGCGGCGGCACGTCCGGGTTCGCCTCCCGCAGATCCGGGTGCCCGGAGCCGAGGAAGAGGCCAGGGCGCACTAGCGTGAAGCCCATCGTGTCCTGGCGGCGATCGGTGATCCGTGTTGCTTTCGCCTGCCCCTTGGGCAACTGCCAGAGCCCCGTGTGGGTGGCGATGTAGAGCGTCCGTGTCTGTGGATCGAACCCGAGACCATGAACGTGGATCGGGCCCGGGTCCTCGAACGGCACGCCTTCGAACTGCTTCTCCTCTCGGCTCCCGCAACCAGCCAACAGCACGACGAGTGCGACGGCAGCAACTAGCCGGTGGCGCATCAGCTTCCCCTCTCGCTCGCGACTCTCAGATCGTGAATCAGGTTCTCCTCCGTGAGATCGACGCCCGCGTGCAGGGTCGAGACCCAGACGCCGCTCGCGTCGTAGATCCGGACCGGCGCCGAGTGCAGGCTGTCCGTCCCGGATTCGAGCGAGGAGAGGATCTGGAACTTGCCCCAGATCCGTTTGATCGCTGGGGTTGGCCTCGTTAGGTATCGCAGTTCTTCGGCGGCGCGAGTGCGCCGAAGGAAGCTCCGGACGGCCGAGCTCGTGTCTTCGTCGGGGTCGGTTGAGATCGCGACCGCCGTCACCTTGGCACGAAGATCGGGATCCATGCGCCGGAGCGTCTGGGCGACCTGAGCCGCGATCACCGGGCAGCTCTCCTTGCACTGAGCATCGAGGAACGTCAGGAGAACGACTCCTCCCAGCAAGCCGCCGCTCGTGACCTCTGCGCCCTGGTAGTCCTGAAGCGCGAAGTCCGGCATGACAATCCGCGCAGGAGGTTCGCTCCCGCGGTAGGCACCCTGATCCGGCCCGGATGCCTCGGTGTCGAGGCGCGTGAAGAGGAATGCGAGCACCCCCAAGAGTAAGACCCCGGCGGCAGCTAACCCAACGATTGCTCTCATGACCGATCTCTGAGCGCGGCCCGAATGCCGACTTCGAGGTCGTCCTTCGACACGGCCCCGATCGAGTGGAACACGGCTCGGCCCCTCCGGTCGAGATAGAAAGTCTCCGGGACGCCGGTGAGCCCGTAGGCCGAGTGGGTCTTTGAGGTGCCGTCCCGCACCGACACATACGGCGCATCAACGTCATCCATGAACTTCCTCGCGTCACCGGTGAAGTCCTGGATGTCGATCCCCAGGAAGACGACGCGGTCGCGATAGCGGGTCGCGGCGGCGGCTAGTTCAGGTGCTTCCTCCTTGCACGGGATGCACCAGGAGGCCCAGAAGTTCACCACCACCGGATAACCGCGCAACTCACGAAGACCGAGCTTGCCGTCCGCAAGCGCCTGCCGCCCTTGTGGCGGCCAGGTCTCGTCGTGCTTCCAGATCACGGGCAGAACGAACTCGGGTGCGACCGGCCGCTTGCCTTCACGAATGGCCGCGACGAATCCGCCGCCAGCTTCTCCGCGGGCGACGCGCCAGACGAGGAGCCCAAGCAGCCCGACCACTGCCGCGATCGCGATGAGTTGCGCGATGTGCTTCGGGCGTAGGCGCCGCGGCCCCGCCTGATTTATCTCCGTGGCACCGGCCGGCGCCTCACTCATCGTCACCGCCCTTCCTGCCGCGATGCATCCAAAGCATCATCACCACCATTCCGACCGGACAGGCGAGGACGACCAGCGGTAGGAGAGCCTCCATCTAGCTCGCCTCCTCGGTGACCTGCTGCCAGCTCGCGCCGGCGTCCGTGGAGCGGAAGAGCGTCCGGTCGAGGCTGACGACATAGGCCGTCGTTGGCTCGCTCTCAGACCAGGCGATCGGCCCGGCGCCTTCGGGGAGCGTGAGGACTGGATCCCAGCTTTGCCCTCCGTCCGCTGATCTGACGATGCCGGCATCGTTTCCGAGGATCGACGCGAGCAGCAGCTTCGGGTTGTCCGGCGCGGCCGCGACCGTCATCACGGGTCTGTCTAGCGGCGTGCTCCAGGTCTTGCCGCCATCCTCGCTCGACAGCAGCTTCTGCTGTTGCATGTCTGCGGCGAGCATCCGGCCGCCAGGCAAGACTTCCAGTCCCATCACGCCCGCCCCGACCTTCTTGGTAACCAAGCTGAAGCTCGCGCCGCCGTCGTCGGAGCGGTAGAGGCCCTGACCGGCGACCGCCGCCCAGAGGCGGCCTGAGTCGGGATCAACCGCGAAGCCATGAACGTCGAGGCTCGGCGGAAGGCCGCTCGGCTG
>JBGTEZ010000279.1:0-11738 GCA_041747535.1 Gemmatimonadaceae bacterium | reverse complement strand
CGTCGATGACGACGTGGCCCGCGGCGGGAACCGTCGCGCCGGCCGGATCCATCGTGCAGCTCGGTAGCCCGCGCTGATGAAGGTCGACGTGACGCGTATTCGTTCGGCGCTCGCCGAGCGCGGGCTGCTCGCGTGCACTCGAGGCGTGCTTCCGGCGCAAGCGACCGGGATCTCTGACGACAGTCGAACGGTCGGTCCCGGAGGTCTTTTCATCGCGGTCCGCGGGTGGCAGAGCGATGGACACGATTTCCTTGAAGCCGCCGCCCGGCGTGGCGCCGTGTGCGCAATTGTGGAGGATGCCAGCCGAACCACACTTCCCGCGATTGTCGTCAGCAAGGGAAGAGAAGCGGCGGCGCTGGCCGCCGCCACGGCCTTCGACCACCCGGCGCAGGATCTCCGGCTGATCGGGGTCACCGGCACCAACGGCAAGACGACGACGACCTCGATTCTACGCCACCTTTTCGACGACGGCTCCGTCTCGTCCGCGTCGATAGGGACGCTGGGAGTGCTTCTCGGGAGTCATGGAGCTGTTCTTCCGGGCGGGAGTGGCCTCACCACACCCGGGCCGGTGGAGCTCCAGAGAATCCTGCGCGCGCTCGCAGACGACGGTGTCCGGACGGTCGCGATGGAGGTCTCTTCGCACAGCCTCGACCAGCGGCGCATCGATGGCATCGAGTTCGATGCCGCGCTTTTCACGAACCTCACGCGCGATCACCTGGACTATCACGGAACCATGGAAGCGTACCTTGCCGCAAAGGCGAGGCTGCTGGATTATCTGCGGCCGGCCGGCAGGGCGATCGTCAATGCCGATGCAACCGAGTGGGCCGCGCTCCGTCCCGCGGAATCGCCGCTGACGTTCGGCATCAGGGCGGATGCCCAGGTTCGCGCGCGCGACCTGCGGTTCACGTCGACCGGGAGCCAATGGCGGCTGACCACGCCGGGCGGCGAGGCCGAAGTGAAGCTGCCACTCATCGGCGATGTGAACGTCGAGAACGGACTTGCCGCGGCAGCGACTGCATTCGCGCTCGGGCTTTCGGTTCCGGAGATCGCCGCCGGCCTCGCCACCGTGCCTCAGGTCCCGGGCCGACTCGAGATGATCTCCGCGCAGCCGACGGTGCTGCGAGATTACGCTCATACTCCGGATGCGCTCGAGCGCGCGCTTGGCACGGCGCGCGCATTCACCAGGGGAAAGCTGATCGTGATTTTCGGCTGCGGGGGCGATCGCGACAAGGGGAAACGACCGCTGATGGGGGAAATCGCCGAGCGTGGCGCGGATGTTGTCATCGTGACGAGCGACAATCCGCGGACAGAGGATCCGGATAGCATCATCGACGAGATCGAGGCGGGGATGAGGTCGGCTGGTCACGAACGGGTGACCGACCGTCATGCCGCGATCGCCCGAGCGATCCAGATCGCGGCCCGGGGCGATATCGTTCTCCTGGCAGGCAAGGGCCACGAGACGTACCAGATTCGTGGAACTGTTTCCTACCCATTCGACGAGAAAGAGATAGTGAAAGAGTTGGTGAAAGAGATAGTGGGTGAGCACGCGTGAGCGCTGGATTCTGGACTCTCGACAGGATTCGTTCGGCGCTCGACGCGGGCGCGGGCGCCGCCGGTTCGCCGCCGCGCGGGTCGAGCGAGGTCAGATCGATTACCACTGACACTCGCAAGATTGGCAAAGGCGACGTTTTCGTGGCGCTGCGCGGTGAGCGGTTCGACGGACATGATTACCTGAACGACGCGGTAAGGGACGGCGCGTCTGCGCTCGTGGTATCGCAGGCGCCGGCGCTCAACTCGTTGGGCGTGCCGATCTATGAGGTGCGCGATACTCTCGTCGCCCTCGGCGACCTCGCCCGATACTGGCGCCGGGCATGGGGGAAGACCCTCATCGGCGTCGCCGGCAGCAACGGGAAAACGAGCACCAAGGATTTGCTCCGAGCCGCGCTCGGCGATGCGTACACCGTTCACGCGACGACTGGGAATCTCAACAACCGGATCGGCGTGCCACTCACGCTGTTGTCGCTCCCAGACGATTCGGACCTGGCGGTGGCGGAGCTCGGTACCAGCCTTCCCGGAGAGGTGGCGATTCTGCGTGAGATCGCCGAGCCTGACATCGCGCTCGTGACATCGATCGCCGAAGAGCATCTGGAGGGGCTGGGTGATCTTGCTGGAGTGCTGCGCGAAGAGGCGGCGGCTTACGAGGGGGTCGAGGTTGGCATTGCGCCATCAGCGCAGCCTGAGATCGCCGCCGCGGCGCGGGGCAAGGCAAAGAAAGTCGTGGTGGCGGGACTCGATGAGCACGCCGACCTGAAACCCGACCGCTGGAGGATCGGAAGCGATGGTCTCGGAGAAATCGAGATCGAAGGAGTAGTCGTGCGCCCTCCGCTCAGGGGTCTGCACAACCTGAGGAACGCGATGCTGGCTATCGCCGTGGCCCGTGAGTGCGGAGTTCCGATGGACGCGATCGCTCGCGGAATCGCGGCGATGCCGCAGCCGAAGATGCGCGTGGCGTGGGAGCAGGTGGGAGATATGACTCTGATCAACGATGCCTACAACTCCAACCCCGGATCGGCGCGAGCGGCCATCGGGATGCTGGACGGCGCCGCGCCGGACCGGCAGCGCGTGATCGTGCTCGGCACGATGCGCGAGCTCGGAGCGGCATCCTCTCAGTGTCACGCCGACATCGCCGCACTCGCTTTGCAGTCGGGAGCCGACATCGTGGCCGGCATCGGCGATTTTGCGCCGCCGCTCAAGGAAAGGCGCGACGAAACGGAACGGGTGATCACGGCGTCCGATGTGGAGGATCTCTGGCCGCAGCTTCGGGACAGGCTCCGGAGAAACGCTATTATTCTCCTCAAGGCATCACGCGGTGTGCAGCTCGAGCGGCTCGTTCCTCATCTAACAACCTGGGCGACTACCTAGTGCTGAATTACCTGCTCGTTCCGTTCACGGATTTGGCGCACTTCGGCTGGCTTCGGCTTTTCCAGTACATAACGTTTCGCTCCGCTGGTGCGGCGGTGACCGCGCTCCTGATAACGTTTCTGGTCGGACCGGTCATCATCACCCGCCTCAAGCGCATGCGGCTGCACCAGGTGATCCGCGAAGGCACTCCCGACGCGCACCAGCAGAAGGGACGGACGCCGACGATGGGCGGCCTCATCATCGTCGGGGCCACGCTGATCAGCACGATCCTGTGGGCCCGCCTCGACAACAAGTACGTATTGCTGGCGATGGTCTCGATGCTGTGGATGGGCGCGATCGGATTCCTGGACGATTTCCTCAAGCTGAAACAGAAGCTGGCGGGAAAGAAGAACACCGGGCTCGTCGAAGGCTACAAGCTGGCCGGGCAGGTGACCCTCGGTTTCGCGCTGGGATACTACCTCTGGAAGTATCCCGTGTCAGCGCTGCCTGGTGCGTCGACGACGCTTCCATTCTACAAGTACATCCTGATCGTGCCGCTCACGGCGGGAATGGGGTGGCTTTACGTGCTGTTCGTAACCTTCGTGATGACGGGGGCGAGCAACGCGGTCAACATGACCGATGGCATCGATGGCCTCGCCGCCGGCCTGACCGCGATCGCCGCGATCACCTTTGCTTTCTACTCCTACGTCGTCGGTCGCGTCGACGCAAGCGAATACCTGCACGTGTACTATCTGCGCGGCGCGGGAGAGCTGACGGTATTCTGTCTCGCGCTCATGGGGGCGTGTATAGGATTCCTCTGGTACAATACGCACCCTGCCGAAGTGTTCATGGGGGACACCGGGAGCCTCGCCCTCGGCGGAGCGCTCGCTGCGGTATCCATTCTTCTCAAGTCGGAGTTCCTGCTGCTGCTGGTTGGTGCGGTGTTCGTCGCCGAAATGATCTCTGTAATCCTGCAACGCTTTGTGTTCAAGTACCGGAAGCGACGATACGGGCTCGAGTATGCGCGCGAGCATCGGGTCTTCAAGCGAGCCCCGCTGCACCATCATTTCGAGGTGAAGGGTTGGGATGAAGCTCAGGTCGTGGTTCGGTTCTGGATCCTCGGAGTCCTCGCTGCCTTCATCGCGCTGAGCACACTCAAGTTGCGATGACCTCCCTGCTGGCCCTGCCGGCCGCGGGGTCGGGCGAGATAGCAGTGATCGGTCTCGCCAGGAGCGGCCGCGGTGTGGCGAAGCTGCTCAAAAAAAGAGGGTACGCGGTTTATGCGTCGGATGCCGCGAGGTCCGAGGCGTTCGACAGCTGCGTGAGCGAGCTCCTCTCGCTCGGCATTCGAGCGCAGGCCGGCGGACACGACCTTGAGCGCGTGGGGCGATCGGCACTGGTCGTCGTGAGCCCCGGCGTGCCACCCAATGCGCCGCCCCTCGAGGTCGCGCGCGCCAATGGTATCCGCGTCGCAAGCGAGGTCGAGGTTGCGCTCCATTTCCTCCAGTCCTCGAGCATCATCGCCGTCACCGGCACCAACGGAAAGACCACGACGACAGCGCTCATCGCGCACATTCTCAGGGAGATGAACGGCGATGCCATCGAGGCGGGGAACATCGGTACCGCGCTGTCGGAAGTCGCGCTGGCGGAGCGGCACCCCGCCTGGATCGCCCTCGAGATGTCCTCGTTTCAGCTCCACGACACCCCGAGCCTCGAGCCGCTGGTCGGCCTGCTGACGAACCTGAGTCCCGACCACCTCGACCGTTACTCCAGCGTCGAGGAATATTACGCCGACAAGGCGAAGCTGTTTGCTTCGGCGCACACCGGGTCCCGCTGGGTTCTGAATGGTGACGATCGTCTGGCGGTGACCATGACTGCAGGCGTCCCCGGCGAACACCACATGTTCTCGGTGCGCCGGGAGGCGGACGCGTTCTACGACACGGCGAAGGACGAGCTCGTGCTCCTTGGGGATCCGCTCGTCGCCAGAAAGGATCTCCCGCTGCTTGGGCTGCACAACGTGGCCAACGCTCTCGCCGCGTCGTTGGCAGTTGCCGTCGCCGATCCGTCACACGCCACCGCGGAATCGCGGCGCAGAATCGGCGCGGCGCTCAGGACCTTTCGCGCCCTGCCACACCGCCTGGAGCTGGTCGGGGAATTCGAGGGTATCCAGTGGATCAACGATTCCAAGGCGACGAACGTCAGCTCGACCGCCGTGGCGATTGACGGAATGCAGCGCCCAACCGTCATCCTGCTCGGGGGACGACACAAGGGCGAAGCATATACGCCACTCCTCGATGGAATTCGGCGGACCGTGAAAAAAGTCATCGCATACGGGGAAGCGGCACGCCTGGTCGAGCGCGATCTCGCTCGTGACGTTGCGCTGGAGGTGAGCGAGGGCGGCTTTGACGATGCGGTCCGAGCGGCGAGAGCGGCCGCGCGGTCAGGGGACGCTATTCTTCTATCTCCCGCGTGCTCCAGCTACGACATGTTCCGGAGTTACGAAGAAAGAGGAGAGCGCTTCCGCGCTCTCGCTGCTGGAGGCCGCTAGTGGAAGTGGAAGTGGTGCGACAGAAATGGCATATGGGGATCGAAGCGCGCGCGTTCGTGATCCTCACCGGAATGCTGGTCGCTTTCGGAATCGCTACCGTCTACAGCGCGAGCGCGATCGTCGAGATGCAGGCCGGCCTGAGCCACGCGCACCTGCTGAAGCGGCAGCTGATCGGCGTCGGAATCGGGGTCGTGATTTTCGCGGTTTCAGCGAAAGTCGATGCGGAACGGTGGGAAAAGTGGGCATGGCCCATCATGATCGCGTCGCTCGTGCTCCTGGTTATCGTGATCCTGCCCTTTACCGAGCGGTTTTCCCCGCGAGTCCATGGCTCCCGGCGGTACCTGATCGGCACTTCGGTCCAGCCCTCGGAGCTCGCAAAGCTGGCAGTGATTCTCTGGACCTCGATGCTGGTGGTGAAGAAGGGGGTTGTGATGCGGCGACTGACCAAGGGGCTGCTGCCTTTCCTCGTGGTAGTCGGTGCGCTCGACGTGCTGGTGATGCTCGAGCCCGACGTATCGGCGGCAATGATGTTCACGCTGATAATGGGAATCGTCCTCTTCGCGGGCGGCGTCCGCATTGGTCATTTCGTGGCGCTTGGGGCGATGCTGATACCGCTTCTCTACGTGAAAATCGAGCGGCTCAACTATCTGCTCCTCCGCATGTCGGCGTTCCTCGACCCGGGGGCCGCGCCACAGGAAGTGAGCTACCAGCTCCGCCAGTCGCTCATTGCCGTTGGATCAGGGAACGTCTTCGGTGTTGGATTCGGCCAGGGCCGGCAACAGTACGGATTTCTGCCGTTCGGCTACGACGATTTCATTGCCGGCCACATTGGCGAAGAGTGGGGTTTCGTCGGGCTGGTGCTGCTGGTGCTCGCCTTTGCCATCTATGCGGTCCTTGGCTTCCGGATCGCCCGTCAGGCACGGACTCCCTTTCTCCGCCTCACGGCGGTCGGATTGACGTTCACGGTCGTCCTGACCGCGTATCTTCATATCGGTGTCGCGACCGGGCTTTTGCCGACCACCGGCCTCACCCTTCCGTTCATTTCGTATGGTAGATCCAACCTCGTCCTGTCCCTGCTCATGACCGGAATTCTCGTGAATATCGGCAGCACCCGTGAGAGAGTGTTCGTCGCCGACCCGGCGGCGTCACTCCCGCTGCGCGCGCTCCCGGCGCGATGAGAGTCATTTTCGCAGGCGGCGGAACGGGCGGCCACCTCTATCCTGGCCTCGCCATCGCCCGTGCAATGGTGAAGGCGGACTCACGGATCGAGCCGTTCTTCGTCGGGGCAGAGCGCGGAATCGAGCGCGAGGTGCTTCCGCAGGTCGGATTTCCCTTCGAGCTCCTCGATCTGCATCCGCTTTATCGCTCGCGCCCGTGGGAGAACTGGAAGACACTCAGAGGCATGGCGACCGGGTGGAACTCGATCCACGCCGAGGTCGAGAGCGAGGCGCCGGCGTGCGTCGTCGGAACGGGCGGGTATGCGGCCGGGCTGGCGCTCGGGTATGCCGCCTATCACGCCATTCCCATCGTTCTCCAGGAGCAGAACACATATCCGGGATTGACCGTGCGCTTCTTCAGCCGCTATGCGGCACAGGTCCACCTCGGCTTTCCCGAAGCCAGGGAGCGTCTCTGGGCATCGAAGGGGACCGAGGTGTTCGATTCGGGGAACCCGATCGAGCCACCTCCGGGCGACGCTTTCGACAAGGGACCCGCCCGACAAAAGTGGGGGTTCAGGACGGCCGGCAAGGTCCTGCTCGTGTACGGCGGAAGCCAGGGGTCTCAGGCCATCAATGACGCGGTGGCCGGGTGGGTGAGATCGGGGCTTCCCGAGGACCTCTCGGTGATCTGGGCTACCGGAAGGGCGAACTACGAAAAGTTCGCCTCACTCGAAACCGACCGGGTCAAAATTCGCGCTTATGTCGCGCCCATCTCGGAGGCCTACCGCGCGGCGGATCTGGCCCTCTCGCGCGCCGGAGCGATGGCAACGGCGGAGCTTTGCGCGTGGGGAATTCCCGCGGTCGTTGTGCCGTTGCCGACGGCTGCTGCAGACCACCAGACGGCAAATGCCAAGGCCCTGGAAGGCGCCGGCGCGGCGCGCGTAATCCGCCAGTCGGACCTCTCCCCGGCGACGCTGTCAACCACACTTGGCGGGCTGCTTCAGAACCCGGCGATACTGGAATCGATGAAGCAGAAGGCCCTGGAAAGAGCTAGACCTACCGCAGCTGCAGATATTGCCCGTCACATACTTAGCCTCATTGACCTCAAGTAGATTCTATGGGCGCGTTCTCAGCCTCGTCACATTTCGTCACGGGTTTGAGTTTTCCTCACGTCCGTATTTTCCTCGCGGCCTGTGTCGCTGATCGATAACGCCGACGGGCGGGCGATCCATTTTGTCGGAATCGCCGGAGCGGGGATGAGAGCGCTCGCCGAGCTCCTCGCCCGGAGGGGGTTGAAGGTGACCGGCTGCGATGCCAATCCCGGCGCCACCGCTGATCTCGAGGCGCTCGGGATTTTGGTGGCTGAAGGCCATGATCCCGCCCACCTGTCCCAGGTCCGGGAGGTCGTCGTGACATCGGCGATGTCGCGCCAGCACCCCGAGCTCGTCCAGGCCTCCGCGCTCGGCATCCCGATAACGCGCCGGGCCGAGGCGCTCGGTCAGGCGGTGTCCGGTGGAAAGCTCGTCGGGATCGCGGGGACCCATGGGAAAACCACGACGACGGTGATGACGACGGCGGCGCTGGCGGCGGCGGGGTTGAGACCGACCGGGGTCGCAGGTGGGCGAGTGGCCGCCTGGGGCGGGAATCTTCATTACGAATCCGACGAGCTGTTCGTGGTCGAGGCCGATGAGTATGACCGCTCCTTCCTCGCCCTTTCCCCGACGGTGGCGGTGGTCACGAACATGGAAGCCGACCACCTCGACATCTACCGTGATCTGGACGACATCCGCGAGGCCTTCGCCCGTTTCGCCCGCGGCGCACCGGCGATCGTTCTATGTGACGATGATGCGGGCGCGCGGACCCTGCCGGTGCCGGCGAGCTCGGAGGTGATTCGCTACGGACTCAAATCCTCCGATGCGAGATTGGTTGCCCGTGATGTTATCACGTCGGGACAGTCGACATCGTTCGCGGTCTCATACGATGGGCGCGCATTGGGCGGGGTGAATCTCCGGGTTCCGGGCATCCACAACGTTCAGAACTCCCTCGCCGCGATCGGCGCCGGGCTCGCGCTCGGGGTGACGGTCGATGCGATGCGAGAGGGACTCGCCAGCTTCGGCGGGGTCGAGCGCCGGTTCCAGCACCTTTGCGACGTTGCCGGCGTCACGATCATCGACGACTACGCCCACCATCCCACCGAGATCGCTGCGACGCTCGCGGCCGCGCGCGCGGCGTATCCCCGGCGCCGGGTCGTAGCCGCGTTTCAGCCGCACCTGTTTTCGCGCACGCGCGATTTCGCCAGGGAGTTCGCCGACGCGTTGTGTGAAGCGGATTGCGTCCTTCTCGCCGAGATCTATCCGGCTCGAGAGCAACCCATCCCCGGCGTGACATCGGGTCTCATCGCCGGTCCGCTGAGCGAGAGAGGCCGCTCGGTAAACTGGCAGGGCCCGCGCTCCCTCCTCGCCGAAGCACTGGCCCAGGTCGTGGCGGAGGGAGATGTCGTCATCACAATCGGGGCTGGAGACATCACCAGGACCGGACTCGAGCTGAGACAACTGCTGCTCTCGCGAAAGACGTGAAGGAGGGAAGACTCTCCCGGCCCGGATGGAGGTTCCTGGGCGTATTGCTCCTGCTTGCCTTGTTGATGGCGGCAGCGTGGGGCACCAGGGCCGGTGCCCGCAGAATGGCGTTCTTTCGAGTGAGCGCGGTCGAAGTAAGAGGGACTCAGTATCTGCCTCCCGCGGACATCGTCGCCAGACTGGCGGTTGACACGCTGACATCGCTCTGGGATGACATCGAGCCGTTGCGGCGTCGCATCAGGGCGCACCCGCAGATCTCAGCCGTCGAGATCGAGCGCAAAATGCCAGGCACCCTGGTGGTCACCGTGCAGGAGAATCTTCCGGTCGCGCTCGTCGCGACACCGAAGGGATTTCTTCCTTACGACTCGCTCGGGAACCAGCTGCCGATCGATCCGACGCGGCAGCCACTCGACCTGCCCATTGTTGCGACTAACGATCCAATTCTTCTTAAGCTCGTTGGTGCAATCCGAACTCTGGAGCCGCGGCTGTTCGCGCGTGTCGAAGAAATACGGCGCACCGGCCGGCAGGAAATTCAGATCACGCTGTCGCCGAGTCCCGCGGAGGTGAGCGCGGTACCGGGCGAGGCGACACCGGACAGCCGTCGAAGCGTGCGCGTAAGAGCGCTCACGGGACTGTCAGTGGCAAGGCTTGCCGATATCTTTCCGGTCGAAAGCGATCTGGCGCGGCGAAAGGCGCGTGTGGAAGAGCTCGACCTACGTTACCGCGATCAGGTGATCGCAAGGCTGCAATGAACCCCGAACGAATCATCGCTGGTCTGGACATCGGTTCCGCGAAGACCACCGCCGTCATCGCTGAGGCGGTGGGCGACGGGCGCGGCATGCCTGCGCTCAGAATCCTCGGCGTTGGCCAGGCCCGCACAACGGGCTTGAGGCGCGGGATAGTCTCGGACATCGAAGAGACCACGCGGTCGATCAAGAAGGCCATTGAAGACGCTGAAAGGATGGCCGGCATCAAGATCGATACGATTTACGCGGGAATCGCGGGCGAGCACGTGCGCGCCATGACGAGCAAGGGAATCGTCGCCGTCAACGGCGAAGAAATCTCCAAGGCTGACGTCGATCGCGCCAACGAAGTCGCCCGTGCGCAGCCGGTACCGCAGGATCGTGAGCTCCTTCATGCGATTCCTCAGGAATATTCGGTTGACAAGAATCAGGGGATCCGCGACCCGATCGGCATGATCGGCACGCGCCTCGAGACAGAGATGTATCTCGTGACGATCGGAACCTCCCCGGCGATGAACCTTCGCAAATCGGTTGAGCGCGCCGGCTATCATGTCCGCGAGCTCGTGCTCGAGCCGCTGGCGAGCTCGCTCAGCGTCCTGACCGACGACGAGAAGGAGCTCGGTGTCGTGCTGATCGAGATGGGCGCCGGGACGACCGACATGGCGGTGTTCCACGAGGGGAAGATCCGGCACCTCGGCACCATCAACTACGGCGGCAACAACGTTACGGGCGACATCGTCCAGGGGATCGGCGTCACGCAGGCGGACGCCGAGCGCATCAAGGAGAAGTACGGCTGCGCCTACGAGCCGCTGGTAGACCCGCAGGATGTGATTCAGCTGCCGAGCACCGTCGCACAGGGTGAGCGTCATGTGCCGCGCGAAGTTCTCGCGCACATCATCCACCAGCGGATGGACGAGATTTTCTACCTGGTGCAGGCCGAGATCGAGCGCGCGGGATTCGCGCAGCGTCTGCGTGGGGGCGTCGTGGTCACGGGCGGCGCGGCGGCGATGGAGGGCGTTGCCGAGCTGGCGGCTGATGTCTTTGGAACGGGAGTGAGAATCGGCTCACCGGCGGAAAACATCGGCGGGCTGAGCGACTCGGTGGATGCGCCGCGCTACGCAACGGTGGTGGGTCTGGCTCTCTATGGCGCTAATCGCGCGGCGGCGGGTTTCTCCGCGACGAGCAAGCACAAGGCCCTCACGGGTGCCGGGGTCGAGCGCGTTGCCAAGAAAGTCAAAACCTGGCTAGAGGATTTCTTCTAGCCCCTCGCGGTGGTCGTGCGAAAGGATCTCGCGCGTCTAGATCTTCGCGCGGGATGGCGGGCGGGGATTGGTGCTTCGGCGGCTCCGCGCTTACACGCCGCGAGCCTCGCCGTACCGTTCGACCTAGACAGCCTCGAAGCTCGTGACTGCCTTGCTTTAACGAGTTCCTGTCGGCGAGTCTCTTGCTACGCGCGATGCCGCCTGCGCACCAATCCCCACCCGCCTTCCCACATATATCTGCGTGCGTATATCCATCGCACCGCAACGATACGCGTGACTCCAGGCAATCCTCAGCTTCGGTGGCGATCGCGCGCTTCGCGCGCGCGGCGCTTCGCGCCGTACGCCGCAGGAGAGTGAGATGTCACACGCTGTCGGGTGCTCTCGTTGACCTGCGCGACGTGTCGGGGTGTTGCTCCTACAACCCTGTGTAGGGAGGTGAGGGTATCCTCGTAGGCGGCTTTCCAAAGCGAGCGACCAAGGAGACGGGCGAGTGCCAGCGGAGCTGGCGCGAGCGCAGTTCGGCTCCGCCCGAGCGAGCGTAGCGGCCGAAG
>JBGTEZ010000278.1:0-3607 GCA_041747535.1 Gemmatimonadaceae bacterium | reverse complement strand
TCAGGTGGTGGACGAGGCCGTGGGTGATCTTCGGCGTGAATCCGATCGTCGCGTTCGTCGGATCGGGTGTGATGGCGCGGCTGATCTACACCTTATGGAAGGTCGACTACGAGGGTAAGTCGCAGTCGATCCAGTCGGTGATCTATCAGGCCGCGTATCTGTCGTGGCTGCCCCCGCGCGTCGCATCGCTGGCGTTCGCGCTCACGTTCGTCCTGTTCTGGCTCGGCATCCTCACCCTCATGCACCGCCGCAACATCATCCTCAAAGTCTAGCCGCGCGTTCATAGTTCGTGGTGCGCGCTGCTACCGGCATCGCGGGGTGGGGAGGCGCGGGTATCCTCTTCGACACCCGCGCCTCCCCCAACACAGGTCTGTAGGAGCGAGCATCCCGACTTGTCGCGCTCCCTCCGCTCGTTTAAACACCGGTGAGTTCTGTGGGCGTGGTGTCGGGTCAGGGATCGAATGCCACATGCTCCGAGGCGGACCCGGCGGACCGGATGATCAGTTCGCGAGTTGAGTCCGGGTGCGCGCTACCGCTGCGTTCTTCCGGATGGTTGCGCTTCGATGCCAGTGGGAAGTCGGAGGAGGGTCCTGCGTAGCGGCACTCAGCGAGCGACCAGGAGACGGGCGAGTGCGAGCGGAGCTGGCGCGAGTGCGGTACCCCGGCTCCGCCCGAGCGAGCGTTGCCGCGAAGCAGGGCCCTCCTCCGGCTTCACGGTCGCGATCTCAGACCGCAACCACTCGGAGCAACGAGGCTAGCGCGCGGCTCGAATTCCCCCAACGCGCGCACGGCCAGGCTCACGTTCCGATCCGCCGAGCGAGCTGGTGGCCGCGATCTCGGGCTCGATTGGCGCGCCGGCACGCCGGACTACGTACGCCTCCATGGCGAAGTACTCGGGGAGCCCGAGCTGATCGACGCGCTTGGCGGTGCTGCGGTTCCGTTCCTCCACCCGCTGCCAGAACTCGCGATCGTCCTGGCCGGGGAAGGGCGCGCGATCCTTCTGACTCTGGTGCTTGAAGATCGCCTGGATCTTGGCGCGCAGCTCGTCCTCCGACAGCGGAACGAGAACATCGGCTTCGGCGATGTCCCACTCCTGCCATGCTCCGCGGTAGTACCACATCTCGGGCGGGGTTCCGGAGTACTGTCCCAGCGCGGATTGCACGGCCTCGAGACACATACGGTGGGTCCCGTGCGGATCGGAAAGGTCGCCGGCGACGAACACCAGCTCCGGGCGATGCTCTTCGAGCAGCGAGAGAACTCTCCGGACATCCTCCGGGCCGATCGGGTCCTTGCGCACCTTCCCCGTCTGATAAAACGGAAGATTGAGAAAGCGCGCCTGCGACGCCTTCATGCCGAAGGTCTCGATGCCCGAGACCGCTTCCGCCTCGCGGATTGCCCGCTTCATCACCTGGACCGAAAACGCGTCTATTTCGCCGGCCTTTTTCGTCTTGAGGAATTCCTCCACCTCGGTGATCAGCGCGCCGGCGGTGGAATCGTTGATGTCGAAGTCGTGTCCGAAGCGCCGCAGGAAATCGGCGTAGCGCCTCACCTCGTGGTCAAATACGGCGATGTTGCCCGACGTCTGGTAGGCGACGACGATGTCGTTCTTGTTCTGGTGCAGCTTGTTGAGCATGCCGCCCATCGAGATCACGTCGTCGTCGGGGTGCGGTGAGAACACCACCACCCGCTTTCCGGCCGGGAGCTTGCTCCGCCCGCGGATCTTCGAGATCAGCGCGTTGAAGACGGCGCCGTTGAGCGGACCGGCCTGCCCATACCGCGCGAGCAGTGAGCTCAGGTGGTGCTCCCGGTAATCGTGCGCGTCGAGCTTGAGCACCGACTTGCCCGTAGCCTCGCTCAGCCAGATCACGGCATCGATTTCTTTCTCGCGAGTCCATTTGACTTCGCCGAGGACCCAGGGCGTGCGCAGGCGGGTGAGGTCAGCGGCGGCGGCGAAGTCGACGTAGAACACGGCGTTGTCGTGCTGCTGCAGGTAGGTCGCCGCGACATCGGGATCCGGCTCACCTTCCACTGCCCGCCGAATGATCGCCGCCTTGTGCTCGCCGGTGGCGATCAGCGCGATCTCCCTCGCCTCCATGATCGTGGCGACGCCCATCGTCAGGGCCTCGGTCGGGACGTTGTCCTCGCCGAAGAAATCACCGGCCGCATCGCGCCGCGTCACGGTGTCGAGCGAGATCCGACGGGTGCGCGAGTCCATCCCGGACCCGGGCTCGTTGAAGCCGATGTGTCCGGTCTTGCCGATGCCGAGTATCTGCAGGTCTATCCCGCCGGCGCCGCCGATCGCCGCCTCGTACAGGTCGCATTCGTCGTCGACGTCGTCACGCGGAACGTCGCCACGCGGAATGTGAATGTTCTCGGGACGGACGTTGATGTGGCTGAACAGGTTCTCCCGCATGTACCGGTGGTAGCTGTGGATGCTGTCCGGGGACATCGGGTAATACTCGTCGAGATTGAAGGTGACGACGTCGGAAAAATCGAGCCCTTCCTCGCGGTGCATCCGGATCAGCTCGCGGTAGATCCCGATCGGCGTGCTTCCGGTGGCGAGCCCCAGCACCGCATGCGATCCGGCGGCGCGGCGCTCCTGGACTATTTCCGCGATGCGCTTGGCGACCGTGCGCGCGATCTCGTCATACTCGACGACTATTACCGGAACTCTTTCCTTCGAGGAGGCCATTTGTTTGGGTCAGATTTTGAATGCGCCTGAAAAGATAAGCGCGATCGCTACCGCCGTCACCATTTATGGGGCGTTTGCGCGGACGTTGACCGCGCGTTATGGGTTTACAGTCGTTGCGTTCACCGTTATTGCGCTTGGCTTGGAGGGAGGAGAACTGAGCGTTGTGCGAGTTGCATGACCGGCCTGCGGTTCGCCGCTCACCAACGCAAGAACGGAATAACGCGACAACGGTAAACTCAAAACGCGAAAGCAACGCTCCGGGCGAGACGGACCGAACAGCTAGCGATCTTCCCAGTTCACGATTCTCGCGCCAAGCACCGATTGCTGTACCAGATCGACAACGTCGCGACGCAGCTGTACGTGCCGGGTGTTGCTCATGGTCGGATTCACGCGGGTGGTCAGGATGACGACGAACAGATCCTTCTGCGGATCGATCCAGAGCGACGTGCCGGTGAAGCCGACGTGCCCATAGCTCCACGGCGAAAAGAACTGCCCCGCACTGGAGCCGCCATCGGGACTGTCCCACCCCAGCGTGCGTGAAGACTCCTTGCCCTGTCGCGCGGTCCAGCGGGCGATCGTCGAGGGCTTGGCGATTCGTACGCCGTTAGCGCCTTCGCCGCCGTTGAGCATCATCAGGGAGAAACGCGCGAGGTCGCGCGCCGTCGAGAAGAGCCCGGCATGGCCGGCGACGCCGCCCATCATGTACGCGTTATTGTCATGGACCGTCCCCCACCGCGAACTCCCGTTTCTATCTTCGACCCGCGTTGGCGCAATTCTCGGTCGCAGGTGCGGCGGAGGATTGAATTGCGTGTCTGTCATCCCCAGCGGCCGGAAGATCTTCTCCGCGGCGAGGACGTCCAGAGTCTTCCCGGAGATCCTCTCCATCACCAGCTGGAGCAGAATCATGCTCCAATC
>JBGTEZ010000277.1:0-6545 GCA_041747535.1 Gemmatimonadaceae bacterium | reverse complement strand
AGGTAATCCTCGCCGAGGTAGACATCCACGTACCGCGCGAGCGGGAAGATCCGCGGATCGGCGGCGAGAATCCCATGACGCGTCTGGCGTCCGCGGCGGGTTTCACCCTGCACGCAGTACTGGGTGAGGGAAACAGGGATCGTCACACCCTCCTCGGCCCGCCGGAACTTGGAAGGGATGAGGGGAATGATCCCTTTCTTCATCTTGATAGCTTCGTGCGCTGTAGCCCTGACGAAACCCGCCGCCGACCGCGCCGCTTTGCGTGCACCTGATGCGATCGGCTTGGTCACCGCGGTAGTGGCATTGGCGACGGTAGCGGCATCCTCTTGAATGACACGGCCGGCTGCCGCGGCCTTTTCCTTCACGGGCTCGGGGATCACCGCGACGGTTTCGCGCAGCGATTCGACCGAGACCAGTGTCGCCGTTTCCAGCTGTGGCCCCTTTACGGGTGGGATCTCCGTCTCGGCGGTTGCGAGCGAAGGCAAAGCAACGGATCCGGTGGCGAGCACCGCGATGGCAACCGCCATTGCGAGCCCGGTCCGAAAGATTTCCAAACGAGAGATTCCGCTTTTTTTCATGCTAGCACCTCCCGAAGCTGATCGTCGCTGACCGGAACGGCCCATCCAGAGTCTTCCCCCGCCATCGCCCCGATACGGGACGGAAACGAGAACATCGTGTTCGCCCTCCGCCGCTTCTTGTCCGACCGCATTGCCTCGATGACAGCGTCGAGGTTGACGGTCGGGGGCAGAGTGGTGGGAAGCCCAGCCAGCTCGAGGACCCGGGTGATCCCGGCGGCGGTGCCGGGCCGGGCAAGCCCGATCCGTTCCGCGACAGCACCCTCGAGCGCCATCCCTATCGCTACGGCCTCACCATGAAGCAGTGAGTAACCGCTAATCAGCTCCACTGCATGGCCAATGGTGTGGCCAAAATTGAGGACTTTTCTCAGTCCATTCTCGCGCTCATCGCGCGAAACGATATCAGCCTTGATCTCAATGCTACGGACGATGATCGGTCTCAGCCTGTCACTCTTTCTTTCCGTCGCCGAGAGGAGCTCCGGGAGCGCCGCCTCGACCTGGGCAAAATACGGCTGGTCCGCGATTACGCCATACTTGACTATCTCTGCAAGTCCCGCGCGAAATTCCTTAAGTGGAAGTGTCTCAAGGACTTGCGGGTCGACAATGACTCCGGCCGGCTGGTGGAAAGCGCCCACCAGATTCTTGCCCGCGGGGGTGTCGATTCCCGTTTTTCCGCCGATCGAGGCATCGACCATGGCGAGCAAAGTGGTCGGAATCTGGACCACCGGGATCCCTCGCATGTACGTCGCGGCAACGAACCCCGCGAGATCACCGACCACACCCCCGCCGAGCGCGACGATGGCCGAGTCTCTTCCGAACCCGGACACGAGCATCCGGTCGGTGAGCATCCCCCACATCTCTCGGGTCTTGCTGGTCTCACCAGCCGGAATGGTGAGGATATCTATTGTATGGTCCTCGAACTGATCTTCGAGGCGCTTTCCGTACAGCGCCTGGACGTTGGAATCGGTGACGACAGCGTACCTGTGGGCGGGGGCGGCCTCCCGGATCAGTTGGCCGGCCCCAGCAAGAAGTCCGTTCCCGATCCGGATCGCGGTCGGCCCCAGCCGGATCTCCCTCGCCGTCGGCGCTACCAGGTTACCTCACCGGCTCCGGTGCGGACGTTTGCCACGCGGGCGAGCATGAAGAGGAGGTCCGAAAGGCGGTTGAGGTAGATGACTACCAGCGGCGGAATCTCAACCTCGCGCTGAAGGCGGACCACCCGCCGCTCCGCGCGCCGGCAGACCGTGCGCGCAACGTGGAGGACGGCGCCCTTCCGGCTTCCACCCGGGATGATGAAAGCCTTGAGCGGCTCGAGCTCCTGCTCGCATAGGTCAATGGCCCGCTCCAGATCCGCGATACGACGCTCATCGATATTCGCCTTGGAGAGGTGCTTCTCCATTTTTTCGAGATCGGGAGTCGCAAGGAGGGCCCCGATGCTGAACAGGTCTCGCTGCATCGGAACGAGAATTTCATCGATCCTCGGCAACGGCTCCATCGCTCGCGCCATACCCAGCACCGCGTTCAGCTCATCGACGTCGCCGTAGGCCTCGACCCGCGGGTCATCCTTCTGAACTCGGCCCCCACCGAACAGGCCGGTATCACCGGAATCACCGGTTTTTGTGTAGATCTTCATGGCGACGTCGCGTGGGTGCTCATCGGGTCATAATGTAGGTGTCTGGCCGCTCGAACGCCTACTGGGGATGCAAGTTCTGAGTGGACAGTTACGAGTCGTGAGTCATGAGTGGTTTTCAGTGGGCATGCAGCCAACTGAAAACCACTGTTAACCGACAACTCACTACTGATCAACTCGACACTTGCATCCCCCTTTCCTTCCGGGGGCATATCAATGTGGCTATCCGGGTGGCTATCCGGTGGGGTGAGTAGGTTGCTAGTCGTTCAGAGAGAGGATGCCAGTGGCAGATGACAGGGACCACCTCGATCAGGATTTCCCCCTCGGCGACGGAACCGCGGCGACCGACGCTGTCGTCTACTGCCCGTACTGCAATGAGAGCGTCGAGATATCACTCGACCCCGGCAGCGGATCGGCGCAACAATACGTCGAGGACTGCGAGGTCTGCTGCCAGCCGTGGACGGTGAGGGTTCTCTACCGACAGGATGGCGGCGCGGACGTGAGCGTGACGCCGCTCGAAGAGTAGTCGCGGACATCGCAAAGCGGATGCGGAGCCGCGTTGCCCCGGTCTGATATATTTTGAGTAGATGAGCCAGCCTCACCCGATTACGGACATTACGATCATCGGTGGCGGCCCGACCGGGCTGTTCGCCTCTTTTTATGCCGGCATGCGCGCCGCCACCGCACAAATCGTCGACGCGCTTCCGCAGCTCGGCGGACAGCTGACTGCGCTGTACCCCGAGAAGTTCATCTTCGATGTCGGCGGATTCTCGAAGATTCTCGCCAAGGATCTGGTGAAGGAGCTGGTGGAGCAGGCGTCGCAGTTCAAGCTCAACGCCCACCTGAACCAGAACGTCACCGCGCTCGAGCAGGAGGAAGACCATCTCGTGCTGGTGACCGAGACTGACCGCTTCCCGACCAAAGCGATCGTCATCGCCGCCGGCATCGGCGCGTTTTCGCCGCGGCGGCTACCGCAGGCGTGCGCCGAGCCGTGGTACGGCCGGGGCATCTTCGACCGGGTGTCGAACCCCGAGGATTTCCGCGGCCAGCGCATCGTCATCATCGGTGGCGGCGACTCGGCCTTCGACTGGGCGCAGCAGCTCCGCGACCGCGCGAAAGAGGTGACACTCGTCCATCGGAGCGACAAGTACCGGGCGCACGGCGCCACGATCACCGATGTCGTCGCCGCCGCGAGCACGGGCCGGACGACTCTCTTGCCTTTCCACGAGCTGCACGACGTTCGTTCCGAGGGAGAGAAGCTGGTCGGCATCACTATCCGTGAAGTGAAGACGAAAGCGACGCGCGATATCGATGCCGATGCCGTTCTTCCGATGCTGGGTTTTCACAGCGACATCGGTGCGCTAGCCGAATGGGGCCTCAACTGCGTGAAGGACGAGATCGTGGTGAACAGCATGATGGAGACGGGGCGCACCGGGATTTACGCGGCCGGCGACATCACCACCTACCCGGGGAAGCTGAAGCTGATCGCGACGGGATTCGGAGAGGCCGCCACGGCGGTGAACCAGGCGGTCCACTGGATCTATCCCGAGAAGAAGGTGAATCCGGGCCACAGCTCGAACATGGCGATCTTCGGCCAGAAGGACGACTAGGGATGGCAAAGAAAACGGGGGCGGCCTCGAAGAAGCCGCTGCACTACCATCTGATCGGGATCGGCGGGTCGGCGATGGCATCGCTGGCGGGATTGCTGAAGGCGGCGGGGCATGCCGTGACAGGGTCGGATGAGAACGTGTATCCGCCGATGTCGACTGGTCTCCAGGAGATGGGGATCTCGTACAACCAGGGATATCGTCCGGAGAACCTCGAGCCCCGCCCCGACATCGTCGTCGTCGGCAACGCGATTTCGCGCGGCAACCCCGAGCTCGAGGCAGTGCTCATCGAGAAGCTCCGTTATACGTCGGCGGCCGCGACGATCAAGGAAGAATTCATCTGGGGCCGGCATTCGCTGGCGGTGGCGGGAACGCACGGGAAAACCACCACGACATCGCTTCTGGCCTGGGTGCTGGAGAAGGCCGGGCTCAATCCGGGATTCCTGATCGGAGGCATCGCCGAGAACTTCGGGACGTCGTACCGGCTCACCGACTCGAAGTATTTCGTGATCGAGGCGGACGAGTACGACACGGCTTACTTCGACAAAGGTCCGAAGATGTGGCACTACCTGCCGGACACGGCGATAGTGAACAACATCGAGTTCGACCACGCGGACATCTACCGCGATGAAGAGGCCTACAAGTTCGCCTTCGCGCGGTTCATCAACCTCGTGCCGAAGAACGGCGTGGTGATCGCGGGGTGGGATTCTCCTCTCACGCGCGAGCTGGCGCCGAAATCTCCCGCGCCTGTCGAGTCATTCGCGTACAGCGCGGGGGACGACGCCGCGAGCAAGCCGCCCGCGCGCCAGCGTCACTGGCACGCTCGGGATGTCCGCTTCTCCGAGGCCGGCACGACCTTTCGCGTTTTCCAGTCAGAGAAGGAGTGGGGCAAGGTGGATACGCCGCTCGCGGGTGCGTTCAGCGTGCGGAACGTCCTGGCGGTGATCGCGGCGGCCGAAGCGGTGGGAGCGAACCGTGAGGGTGTGCGCGAGGGACTTCGGACTTTTCTGAGCGTGAAGCGCCGCATGGAGGTTCGGGGCGAGATTCGCGGTGTCGCGGTGATCGACGATTTCGCGCACCATCCGACTGCCGTGCGCGAGACGATCGATGCGACGCGGCAGAAGTATTCAGGGCGGAGGGTCGTCGCGGTTTTCGAGCCGCGGAGCTACACGGCGCAGCGCAAGGAATTCCAGGACGACTACATCAAGTCCTTCGCGGGAGCGGACGAGGTCATTCTGGCTGGACTGTATCACCCCGAGCGGTACACAAAGGATACGGCGATCGATATCCCGGCCATGGTGAGCGCGATCGGGTCTTCGGGCAAATCCGCGCGACATCTCCCCGATGCCGATGCGATCGTGAAGGATCTCACGCCGCGACTGACCAAGGGAGACGTGGTGCTGATCATGTCGAACGGCGGATTCGGCGGGATACACCAGAAGCTGCTCGACGCGCTCAACGGGAAGTAGGCGGTGATGGCCGGACAGCGGTTCGGTTAGCGGGGGCTGAACAGTCCCGGATCGCGAAGGTGCCCGTTCCATGGACGCAGCCACACGATTCCATTCCACGCGTGCTCCAGATACCGGTTGACCGCGTCCATCTCGGTGGGTGTGTACTGGCTGCGATGACACGCGAATTCTTCGCGTCCCGCTGTAAGGTCCCGCTCCTCGAACGGCACGCGCACGGTCAGCAGCGCCTCCGCCGTTCCGTTCACGGTGGGCGTTGCCGGCGGGGCAGTGCGCAGACGCTCGGCCGGCAGTGACGCATAGAGAAGATCCACGTTCGCGTAGCGTGCGTCGCCCTGCACTATCTGAGTCACGACGTTGCCAACGAGCCTGTGGTCAGGATGCCCGGTGCCGCCTTCCGGACCGAAGGTGATGATCGCCGCCGGCTTGAGCGAGTCGACGATCGCAACGAGCGCCGAGCGCAGCTTGCCAAGCACATCGAATGATGCGAGGCCGCCGTCGGGGAGACCGAGGAGGTGGAGCTGTCGCACGCCGAGCCGGTTGGCGGCGCAAGTCGCCTCCCTGGTGCGCGCGGCGGCGAGCTCGGGTCCAGCCGGGATCTTCGCAAAATCGCGAATGCCTTTGGAGCCGTCGGTCGCGATTACGAGATGTGTTTCGCGCCCCTCCCGAGCCAGACGCGACAGCAGCGGCCCGATGACGCGCTCGTCATCGGGATGAGCGAAGACGGCAACGACGCTGCCGTTGCCCTGGGCATGCATCGGGAGCGGCATAAGCGCGGCGAACGAAAGCGCGACCAAAAAAGGAATAGAAATGCGCATACCATACACTGCGGTCTGGACCTCTCGTGCGCGAGACCGCAGGTTTCGAACGATCTTCTTGAGCGGTCTAACCCGAGCCGTATTCCTCCACTATGAGACCGTACATCGCGACGGCTCGGTTTCAAGCGCGGGCTCGAACGAAGCGACACCAATCAAAGGACTGAGGGCAGCCAATCGTGAAGCTCTATACCCAGCTCAACTTCGGCGGAAACTGCGAAGAAGCATTCCGCTTCTATGAGAAGCATCTCGGTGGCCAGATCACCACGATGATGACTCAGAGTCAGGCTCCTGGAGCGCCTGCGGGAGCAGGCAACGCCATCATCCATGCGAGCATGCGGATTGGGGAGACGGTGCTGATCGGCAACGATGTTCCGGGGACCGTGTTCCAGAAAATGCGGAGCGCGTATCTCTACCTTTCCGTCGATTCCGTGGCGGAGGCGGAGAGGATA
>JBGTEZ010000276.1:0-9945 GCA_041747535.1 Gemmatimonadaceae bacterium | reverse complement strand
CGTGCCGGAAACTTCGCGCACGCGCAAGCCCCGCGCTGTTGCGGTTACGACGCTCCGTTCGGGGAGGCAGGGGTAGCCTCGCAGGCGCTTTCCAAAGCGAGCGACCAAGGAGACCCGCGACCGAGCGGAGCGAGGGAGCGTAGTTAGGGACTCCGCCCGAGCGAGCGTAGCGCCGAAGAGGCTACCCCCGCCTCCCCAAAACATAGATGCCTCGGAAACGCGACAGACCTTCCTCGCAACTCGTCTAAGTCAGGAGCTCGGGGGCAACCGTCATTCCTTCCGTGCGACGAGCATCATCTCCGTGGAGTTCCGCCGAAGCGGCTTCTCCGTAAACCCGTCAAATGCCTCCTCGACTACAAGCCCTGCATCAGCGCAAATCTCAGCCAGCCGCGTCGCGGTGTAGAGCCGGACCCCGTGACGGCGAACCCCCTCCTGCTTCCCGCGCCGCCAGGTCGAAGTCACGCTGAGAATCCCGGATAACGGATCGAACTCGCGCTCCTGCGCGAACAGCGTGTTATCCGATGCCGACCACCAGTCGCGGGGGAGAAACCGCGCCATCACGCCATCCCGGCTTCCCCCGTGCCAGATCAACCGCCCTCCGGGCGCGAGCACGCGGGCGAACTCATGGATCACCCGGGCATCATCCGCGGGGTGCGCAAAAAAACCGAATGACGTAAAAAGGTTGAGCACGACGTCGAATCGGTTCTTCCAGCGTGCCGGAAGCTTTCGCATATCGTCGCGCGTGTAGCGGAGGTTCGGGCCCGTGCCGCGCTTTCGGGCGATCTCCAACAGATCGCGCGAGTAGTCCACGCCGTCGACATCGTAGCCGGCCTCAGCGAGGAGGTGGGCGTGTCTTCCCTGCCCGCACGGGACATCGAGAACCCGGGCCCCGACCGGCAGCCCCAGCAGATCGACGAGCCGCGCAACCTCGGCGCGTGCTCCCTCGGGGGTAAACAACGGGCCGTACTCGAGCAGGTAGTGGGCGTCGAAGGCGGACTTCCACCACTCGATGCGCTTTTTCAGAAGAACACAGGCTCGCGGTACGCTCCGAAGACGGACTCCATCGCCGCGCGAATCTCGTAGAGCGTGCAGTACGCGCGGGCACAGTCGAGAATGAACGGCATGAGATTCCTGTCGGTGGCGGCGGCGGTCTGCAGCGCGGCGAGCCGGGACTCGACCAGCGAACTATCCCTACGCGCTCGCATCTCTGTCATCCGGTCGCGCTGATCGCGCTCCATTTCCGCCGAGATCTTGAGGAGCTCGATCTTGAGCTCTGGGTCGTCGGTGACGAAATCGTTGACGCCGACGATCACGCGGCGATGCTGCTCGATCTCCCACTGCTGCCGCGCCGCGGATTCGTTGATCTTGCGCTGAAGCCAGCCGGTCTCGAGGCCGCGCACGACTCCGCCGATTTCCTCGATCTGACGAAACAGCGATTCCGCCTCGCGTTCCAGCTCAGTCGTCAGCGTTTCGACGTAATGCGACCCGCCGAGGGGATCGATCACGTTCGGGACACCGGTCTCGTATGCGAGAACCTGCTGGGTGCGGAGCGCGAGCTGCACCGATTCCTCGGTCGGCAGCGCGAGCGTCTCGTCCATCGAGTTGGTGTGGAGCGACTGCGTTCCTCCCAGCACTGCCGCCATCGCCTGGTACGCGACCCGAATGACGTTGTTCATCGGCTGCTGCGCCGTCAGGGTCACTCCCGCGGTCTGCGAGTGGAACCGCATCACCAGCGATCTCGGATCCCTGGCCCCGTAACGGTCCTTCATGTGGCGCGCCCAGATGCGCCGCGCCGCACGCAGCTTGGCGATCTCCTCGAAGAAATCGTTGTGGATGTCCCAGAAGAACGAGAGCCTTGGCGCGAAGCTGTCCACGTCGAGACCGCGCGCAATTCCCCGCTCCACGTACGTGAAGCCGTCGGCGAGAGTGAAAGCCAGCTCCTGTGCCGCGGTCGCGCCCGCCTCCCTGATGTGGTAGCCGGAAATCGAGATCGTATTCCACTGCGGGACGTGCTCGGCGGACCACTCGAAGCAATCGACGATCAGGCGCAACGCGGGCTCGATGGGATACACCCACGCGTGCTGCGCCATGTACTCCTTCAGAATGTCGTTCTGAATCGTCCCGCGCAGCTTCGTCGAATCGACGCCCTGCTTCTCGGCCGCGGCGATGTAGAAACAATAGAGGATGACGGCCGGACCATTGATGGTCATCGACGTCGAGACCTGGTCGAGCGGAATGCCGTCGAACAGGACCTCCATGTCGGCGAGGCTCGATATCGCGACGCCGCACTTCCCTACTTCGCCTTCCGAGCGGGGATGGTCCGAGTCGTAGCCCATGAGCGTCGGGAAGTCGAAGGCAACCGAGAGCCCCGTCTGCCCGTGAGCGAGCAGAAACTTGTAACGCTCGTTGGTGTCGCGCGCGCTGCCGAAGCCCGCGAACTGCCGCATCGTCCACAACCGGCCGCGATAACCCGTCGGATGAATTCCCCGTGTGTACGGAAAAAATCCGGGCATCCCCAACGCTTCGGCATCGGTCTCGGCGGCGTCCAGCGCGGTGTAGATCGGCCGCACTTCCTTGGCCGAGTTCGTGAACGCGATCTCCCGGAGCTCACCCTTCTCGTACTTCTTCCGCCACTCGTCAACTTCCTTTCGCAGCAGGCGCAGCTCGGCGCTCTGCTCCTCAATGGTCGCGATCAGCTCGCTGTCGTCGGCCTTCTCGGTACGGGGGCTTCTCAGCTTCGTCATGTCTTCTCGTCTCCACGTACGAGCTCGCCGCTCTTACGAAGCAAGCGGTCGGCCACGGCGAATGGTGTGGTCTTTCCTGACTCGACTGAGGGCAGCTGTTCCTCCAGCCAGGCGACGGTGCGTCGATCCTTCCACAGGCGGTCGCTCATCTTCTGCGCGACCACGTCCTTCACCCGCTCGCGCATTCGTTCGAGGCGCCGGGCCCGAAGCGTCCCGCTCCGCTCAAGATAAGCGAAGTGGCGGTCGAGCGAGCCGACGATCGTATCGATGCCCTCGTTCCTGACCGCGACAGCGCTGAGAACCGGCGGCGTCCATTCCGCAGCGCTTTCGTCTCCCGCCGCTTCACGGGCAGCTCTCGCCGGATTCGTTCGCTTGAGATCGACCCCGTGGTGCGCTGGAACGTTGCCGAAGCTCACGCCTTTCCGGAGCCCGAGCATGAGCTCGACATCGTTGCGAAGCCTGTCCGCGCCCGGGCGATCCGCCTTGTTGACGACGAACACATCGGCGATCTCCATCACTCCCGCCTTGAGCGTCTGGATCGAGTCCCCCGATTCAGGGACGAGCACGAGCACGGTGGAGTCCGCCGTTCGCGCGACGTCGAGCTCCGACTGACCGACTCCGACGGTCTCGATCAACAACCTGTCGAAGCCAAACGCGTCCAGCACATCGGCCACTTCACGTGTGGCGGCGGCAAGACCGCCGAGCGAGCCACGCGTCGCCATCGAGCGGATGAACACGCCCGGGTCGAGTGCAACGCTCTCCATCCTGACGCGGTCGCCCAGCAACGCCCCGCCGGTGAATGGTGATGTCGGATCTACCGCAATCACCCCGACGCGAAGCCCCGCGTCCCGAAAGGCCTTCACCAGCAACGCCGTGACGGTGCTTTTCCCCGCTCCCGGCGGACCGGTCAACCCAACGCGTCGCGCCCGACCTGTTCGGGAGTGTAGCGTCGAGAGAATCTCTTCGAACCCCTCGCGGTGATTCTCGACGATGCTCACGACCCGGGCGAGCGCGGCCGGCTTTCCCGCATCGAAATCGGCGAGGAGCTTCTCAGACAACACGGGCGAGAATCCTTTCCTGTTTTCGCCACATCGCCGACCGGGCGCGGTCCGCGCCTTCCGGATGCTCGTGCCCGAGGACGTGCAGTGTTCCGTGAACCACCAGCCGAAGCAGCTCTTCGCCGGCGGGAACACCCTGGCGGCGAGCGTTGTCGCGCGCGATCTCGGGACAGATGTAGATGTCACCAATTACCGCCGCGAGCTTGCCGGTGCGCCCAAGACCAAACGAGATCACGTCCGTTGCTCCGTTGTGGCCGAGGTAGCGCCGATTGAGCTCCGACATCGCGGCGCGTCCGACGAAGGTGATCGAGATCATCGCGTCCCCGACCCGCTCCGCTTTCAGTGCGGCGACTGCTGCGTCCCTGACGCGAGCGCGCGATACGGTCAGCCTGCGCACGGTCGCCGAAATATCGATGGCGTGATGGCCGCGCTGTCGCTTCACCGCGGGTGCCACGCCGGCACGATCAGGCTCCCGAATCCTCTGCGTACGCCTTGATGATCTCCCTCACGAGGCGGTGACGCACGACATCGGCATCCGTGAGATAGTAAAACCCGATTCCGTCGATTCCAGGGAGGATTCGCTCGATCTGGACCAGCCCGGAGTCCTCGCGCTTTGGCAGATCGATCTGCGTCTTGTCACCAGTGATGACGGCTTTGGAGTTAACGCCCAGCCTGGTGAGGAACATCTTCATCTGGGCGTTGGTCGCATTCTGTGCTTCATCCAGGATGACGAACGCGTCCGCGAGCGTACGCCCTCTCATGTACGCCAGCGGCGCGATCTCGATCGTTCGCGTCTCGAGCGCCTTCTGCACGCGCTCCTGCGGCATCATGTCTTCGAGCGCGTCATACAGCGGTCGAAGGTACGGATCGACCTTCGCCTGCATGTCGCCCGGAAGGAATCCAAGGCTCTCACCCGCTTCGACGGCCGGGCGGGCGAGGACAATCCGGCGAACGCGCTTTCGCGACAGCGCATCGACCGCCGCAGCGACCGCGAGATAAGTCTTTCCGGTCCCCGCCGGACCGATGCCCACCACGATGTCGTTTTCGGCCATCAGCTTCATGTACTCGGCCTGACCGGCGGTCTTGGCCTGGATGATCTTGCGGATTCCGGGCAGCACGATCCGTGTGTCGCTGTCGGCCGCGCCGCCGGCTCCGTTTCCATCGCGCGGAGCTTCAATGCTCATGCGGAGCACGTCGTCGGCTGTGAGCGGCATCTGCTGCTTGGCGGTGTCGATCATGCGCTGCGCGATCGGAATCGCGCGCGCGACTGCGTCCGCGGCGCCGCTGATCGCCAGGGTTTCCCCGCGGAGGGCGACCTTGGCGCCGGTCTGTTTCGCAAGCTCGACGAGATTCTCGTCGTTGACCCCGGCGAGAGTGAGCATGTCCGCCCCTTCGGTCGAGAGGCGCTGGATCGTCGATTCTTCGGTCACGTCGGTTCCGTTGCTGTCTGGAGATTGAGATCGCGGAGGTCTTCAGCGGGAATCACGGACGGTGCGTCCTCGAACAACGCGCGCGCCGCGGTCGTCTTGGGAAATGCGATCACGTCCCGCAGCGAGCTCGCGCCGGCGAGCATCATCGCGATGCGGTCCATGCCGAACGCGATTCCGCCGTGCGGGGGAGCGCCCGCGCTGAGCGCGTCCAGCAGAAATCCGAACCGCTTCTGGGCGGTCGCGTCGTCCACTCCCAGCAGAGCGAGAACCCGACGCTGAAGTGCCGGATCATTGATTCGAATGCTGCCCCCACCAAGCTCGGTGCCGTTGAGGACGACGTCATAGGCCAGCGCGCGCACTTTTTCCGGCTCGCGATCCAGAAGGTGCAGATCTTCCGGGTTGGGCGACGTGAACGGGTGGTGGACCGAGCTGAGCGTGCCATTCTGCTCACGAATGAAAAGCGGAAAGTCGGTAACCCAGAGAAACGATTGCTTGTCGGTGCCGGCGAGATCGAGGCGTGCGGCCACGTCCTGCCTCACCCGGTCGAGAGCGGGATTGCTCACGTGCTCGGCTCCGGCGACCATCAGGCACAGCGCGCCCTCGGCCAGCGCAAGCTTCTCCGCGGCGGAATCTCTGAGGAATTTTGCGGCCGGCCCTTCGATGCCGGTCGCTCCGCGCTTGAGCCTGATGAGTCCGCCGGCGCCGGCCGATTTGGCGATCGTTTCTATTTCGTCCACCTGCTTCCGGGACAGCGCCGCGCCACCCGGTATCCTGATGCCGCGCACGCGACCGCCTGCGCTGATGGCGCCGGCGGCGATCCCGAATTCCGAGCCCCTGAAGATCTCGGTCGCGTCGAAGATCTCGAGCGCATACCTGGTGTCGGGACGATCGGAGCCGAAGCGTTCCATCGCTTCCGCGTAGGCCAGGCGCTCGAAACGCGCGGGAGTCTCGAACCCCGCCTCTGCGAACAGTCGCTGCAGCAGGCCCTCGGTCAGCGTGAAGATGTCTTCACGCCCGATGAACGCGGCCTCGATGTCGATCTGCGTGAACTCGGGCTGCCTGTCGGCGCGCAGATCCTCGTCCCGGAAGCACCGCGCAATCTGAAAGTACCGGTCGAAGCCGGACACCATCAGCAGCTGCTTGTACAGCTGCGGCGACTGCGGCAGCGCGTAGAACTCGCCCGGATGGACTCTGCTCGGGACGACGTAGTCGCGCGCGCCTTCCGGCGTCGGCTTGGTGAGGATCGGTGTTTCTATCTCGAGAAACCCCTGCTCGTCGAGGAAACGGCGTGTCGTCTGCTGCAGACGATGGCGGAGCATGAGGTTGTGCTGAAGCTCAGGCCGGCGGAGATCGAGGTGACGGTGCTTGAGCCTCAGCTCCTCGGCCGGAAGCTTCTCGCCTCTCCCGCGCGCGACGGGGATGGCCGGAGTCTCGGCGGGCCCGACCACTTCGATGCTGCGCGCGCGGAGCTCGATCTCGCCCGTCTCCATTTCCGCGTTTCGCATCTCAGCGGGCCTGGCGGCGACTTCGCCCTCGATGAGCACGACGGTCTCGAGGCCCAGCCTGCCTGCCCGCTCGATCATCTCGGCGGGCGTCCAATCCGGGTTGAACGAAACCTGGATGAGACCCGCACGGTCCCGGAGGTCGACGAATACGATTCCGCCGAGATTTCGCGTTCGATGCACCCAGCCGCCGAGCCTGACCTTGGCCCCCACGTGGGACGGTCTGAGCTCACCGCAAAGGTGAGATCGCCGGGAGGTCGCGAAGCTGGATGAAGGCGTTGAGGTCAGCGCCAACTCGGGTGGGTCCAATAAGTCATCGAGAGGGGTTAAATTTAGTAGTTGCATACACTTGGTGGAAGGAGCATGACACAGAAAATCAACCGTCGGGACGTCTCCGGGGCAGGCCGGAATCTTCTGGACATGCTCCCTTCGGACGCTGAGCGAGCGGTCAGCGATTTCGCCGTCGCAAACGGGGAAAGATCATTTCGCGGCGCGCAGGTGCTGAGGCACCTCTGGCAGGATCCCGCCGCCAGCTTTGCCGAAATGACCGAGCTGCCGCTAGCCTTCCGAATTCTTCTCGAGGAAAACTTTCTCCTCCCGCGTCTCCAGCTCGCGGCCAGACAGACTTCGTCCGACGGCACCGAAAAGTTCCTCTTCAGGCTTGACGACGGAGAGTTCATCGAGACCGTCGCAATTCCGGAAGGATCGCGGCTGACGCTGTGCATCTCGTCGCAGGCCGGGTGCGCGCTGCAGTGCGCGTTCTGCGCGACCGGTGCGATGGGCTTTACGCGCAACCTGGCGATGTTCGAGATCGCGCTCCAGGTTCGGGAGATGAGACTGCTGTCTCCGCCGCTGGCCGCGACGAACATCGTGTTCATGGGCATGGGCGAGCCGATGATGAACTGGAAAGCCGTCGATCCCGTTCTCACGGTTCTCAACTCTCACTCGGGATTCGGCATCGGCGCCCGTCATATCACCGTGTCGACCGTCGGCGTGCTCCCCGGAATTGTCGCGCTCGGCAAGCGACCCGAGCAATTCCGGCTCGCTCTTTCGATTCACGCCCCGAACGACGAGCTGCGCCAGTCGCTGATGCCGATAAACACGAAGTATCCGCTCGCGAGCGTCATCGACGCGGCGAAAGTATTCGACCGTCGTGTCACGTTCGAGTATGTCATGCTCGGCGGAGTCAACGATGGGGGAGAGCACGCATTACAGCTGTCCGCATTGGCGCGGCAGTGCCGCGCCTTCGTCAATCTGATTCCCCTGCATCCCGGCGGCGCCGGAGATTTTACGCCCAGCCCGCCGCAGCAGATACACTGGTTCGCGCGACGACTGCGGGCGGCCGGCGTCGAGGTCGCGGTCCGCAAGAGCCGCGGCATGGACATCGCCGCCGCATGCGGACAGCTACGGGTAGAACGGCTTGGCCGGCGGACTCCAGTCCCCCCCGAGGATGACGGTAACGTCCAGGTAGCGTGAGCTGTCGGGCTGGGCCACGACCCTGGCCTTCATCGCCCGGCCGACGAGGTACGCCCATTCCGGATGTGACGACCGATCGAGCACCAGCGTGCTGTCGCGCTGTTCCGTCACTGTTCCGGATCCCACGACATCGAAGCCCCGATCGCGCAGGTATCGCGTCGCGCGCCGAGCCAGTCCTCGCGTTCGGGTCGCGTTGAGGACTTCGACTTTGATGCGCGTTCCGCTGGGCGCTCTCGCATCGGCGGGGCCGTATTGCGCCGCATCGTCCCGCCGCTCGGCCCATTTGCCCCAGCCGATCCAGGCGAGAAGCGCAATCACCAGCGCCGCCACGATCATCCTTCCGTAGCGCCGGCCCGTCAGCTTCACCTGAGACTATTCCAGAGAGCGACGGTTTCGGGAAAGATGTGATTGCCCTCGCGCACGGACCACTCCAGGCGGAAGCGCACGACCTGGCGGAAGACGCCGTCGAAATTGTGCGGGACCTGGCTTGCGAGAAATCCGCGGTCTTCGGCCAGAAACTTTCTGCCCGGCTCCAGATAGTCCGCCATGTAAAGCGCTCTCCCGGTACGATCCCACTTCGCCCAGCCGACGGTGTGATAACGGATCGCATCGAGCACGCCGGTCCGGCGCTCGCCATCGGCCTCCAGCCTTATCGCAACAGCGGGACCGTGGAGCAGGCCCGGTGGCGACGTGCGGTCACCGGTAATCGCGCGGAGCTCCGACTCGGGCGCGTCGCGCAGCGAGTCGTGCCACGTGCCTACATCGATCCACGCGTTCGCCTCGTCCGGCGTGAGGCGCATCGCCGCTCCCCACGCGCGCAGCAATGACGTGACGCGCTGGATGTGCGCGATACGCTTGTCACCCGCCTGCGCCCAAACCGGAAGCCCCGACTCAGCCAGCTTGGCCATCAGAAGATGATGTTGTCGATCAATCTCGTCTCGCCGGCGCGAATTGCGCCGATTGCCGCATCGCCGGGACTCACGAGGTTTACACGCTGGAATGTCTCGGCGCTCACCGCCGCGAGGTATCTCGGCGTCAGACCTGGAACGCGCTCGAGCATGCGCCAGCCTATCGCTTCCAGCGCGCTCGCCCTTCGCTCTCCCTTCCTGAATGCGTCCCGAAGCGCGAACAGCGCTTTCGAGAGCATCAAGCCGACTTCGCGGTCCCGCGGCGACAGGTAGCGGTTCCTGCTCGACAGCGCGAGACCGTCGGGCTCCCTCACGATCGGGCAAAGCACCACTTCGACCGGGAAGTTGAGATCGCGAACCATGGCGCGGACGATTCCCGCCTGCTGGAGATCCTTCTGTCCGAACACCGCGACGTCAGGCTGAACGATGTGAAACAGCTTTGCCACGACGGTGAGGACGCCCTGGAAATGGCCGGGCCTTCCGGAACCCTCCCACTCCTTCGCCAGCGCGCCGGGGTTGACCGTAACGACCGGCGGCGACGCATAAATCGCGGTCGCGGACGGTGTGAAGAGAACGTCAACGCCCCGCGCCTTGGCGAGACTCGCGTCCTCCTCGAGGGTCCGAGGATACCGTTCGTAATCCTCACCCGGTCCGAACTGAAGCGCATTGACGAAAATGCTCATCACGACGAGATCGCCTCTCCGCTTCGCCTCGTCGACCAGGCTGAGATGCCCCTCGTGCAGCGCGCCCATCGTCGGAACGAACGCGATTGCCTCACCGTTTTTCCGGGCTTTCCCGGCGGTGGAAATCATTTTTTCAACTGTATC
>JBGTEZ010000275.1:0-2777 GCA_041747535.1 Gemmatimonadaceae bacterium | reverse complement strand
TCGCTGGATTCCTTTCGAAGCGAGAGCTCGCTCAGGACGTGGCTCTTCACGATCGAACGGCGCCTGATGCTCGATCGACGGCGGGCCGAACGTCGGGACCGCGGCACGGTCCCGATCGAGGATACGGACCGGGTGAGTGAGTACGGAGCGCTGGATGCGCTGATAGCGGAAGAAGTACAGGAAAGGGTGAGGCGCTCGCTCGACGCGCTGTCGCCGACGCAGCGGGAAGTTTTCACGCTCCGGGTGCAGCATGGTTTGTCGTACAGGGAGATCGCCGAGATCGTTGACAGCACGGAAGGCGCGGCCAGAGTGCATTATCACAACGCAATTCGGACAGTGAAGGAGCTTTTGAAAGATGACTGAGTGCATGGATCGCGAAATTCAGGAGATGTTGCCCGACGTTCTGCACGGGACCGCGGGTCCCGCTGAACGCGCGCGCGTCGATGCCCACCTCGCGGGCTGTTCTTCCTGCCGTGAGGAGCTCGCGACCTTGCGCGTCGTCCGGGGCGCCGCGGTTTTTACGCCTTCGATCGACGTCGAAGCCGTCGTGAGACGGATTCCGCCGTACCGGATCATTGCGCCGGTCGCCGAGCGGGGCGTTCGCTCGCCCGTGCTCAAGTGGCTCGTCGCCGCCGGTTTTGCGCTCGTGGCGGTTGGTGTCGGGTCGGTGGTGATGCCGCGCGGCGAGATCGGAACGGAGCCAACTGTCGTGAGCGTCCCGACCGGGCATGGTTTCGCGCTTGCCTCAGGGCTTGATGGCTTGTCCGACGGGACGCTGGTGCAGCTGATGGACGAGATGAGCGACTTCGATGCGCTACCGGCGAGTGAGCCCGAGACTGTATTCGCGGAAGACATATCGACCACGACCCAACAGGATTCGCTGTGATGAGATTTCCGCTCGCCGTCGTCGCCTCACTGCTGTTGACGCCCGCTCTGTCGCCCGGCCAGCAGAAGGCCGCCAATCCCGAGCGCGCTGCCCTCGAGCAGCGGGTGCGCGCGCGCGCCGCTCAGATCACGCGTGAGCGTCTCGGACTCACCGATGCCCAGATGCAGCAGCTTCAGCGCGTCAACAGTCGCTTCGGTCCCCAGCTTGGCGCCGTTGCGAATGAGGAGCGCACCACCCGCCGCCAGCTTCGGCAGGAGCTGATGGCGGATCAGGGGGCGAGTCAGGCGCGAGTGAGCACGCTTCTCGATGCTTCGATCAGGCTGCAGAAGCAGCGCATTGCGCTGATCGAGGCCGAGCAGAAAGAGCTGGCCGTGTTCCTGACACCGGTGCAACGCGCCCGCTACATCGCCCTTCAGGCACAGTTCCGGAACCGGGCCGACCAGTTGTCGCGGCAGAACGGCGGTGCGCGCCAGCGTGGAATGCGGCGGCCACCCCCAGGTACCGCCGGGGTCCGATAGGACAAGCGCCCCCTCCCGCGCTACATTGCTGGGCACGCCCGGGTGGCGGAATCGGTAGACGCAGGGGACTCAAAATCCCCCGGCCTCAAGGCCTTACGAGTTCGAGTCTCGTCCCGGGTATCTCGTCCTGCCCCTTTCAGAATCTTTGAACACTCCGCGGGTCTTGTCCGTACTGCTAGATAATGCCCTTTCTCCTGCTGATGCTCGCCCTGCAGGGCGTGCCACAATCCCGCCAACAGACGGTACAGCCCGCCGGAAGCCGCGATACGATCGCGCTTTCCCTACCCGCTGCGGTACAACGCGGACTTCGCCTTGGTGACGAGGCACGCGCGGCCGCCTACCAGGTCGATGTCGCCGATGCCCAGGTAACCGTCGCCCGCGCCTCGGGGCTTCCCCAGCTTCGCCTGAACGGAAGCCAGTCGCACGTAATGCAGAGCGCCCGTGCCAGCGCGGTCGGCGCGATCTTCAATCAGCCCAACACCTACACGGCAAACGCCACCCTGAGCCAGACGCTCTTTCAGGGTGGGAGAATTCTCGCCGCTTCGCGGGCCGCCCGTCACGTTCGCGCCGCGGCGCGACTGAATCAGACCGAGGCCACCGCTGACGTGTCGCTCGACATTCAGCGCGCGTACCTGGATGCGCTCTTCACCCGGAATCTGGCCGACATTCAGGACACTTCTCTCGCTCTCGCCAGCGCCCGTCTCAGACAGGTGCAGGAATTCCTGAAAGCGGGACGGGCGTCGCGGTACGACGTTCTTCGAGCCGGAGTCGAGAGAGCGAACATCGAGCCGGTCGCGATCCAGGCGCGAAGTGATGTCGAGCTCGCGTTGATCGAGCTCAAGCGCCTGATCAACCTTCCGTTCGACCAGCCGCTCAAGCTCACGACGACCATCGACACGACGACGGTGATCGCGTGGATAGACCGGCTGCTCAGCGATCCCGCGCCGGTCAATCGGCCGGCGGTCAGGTCCGCGGAGCTCGTGTCAGAAGCGCGCCACGCTGGTATTCGGGTCGCGAAAGCCGATCTTCTTCCGACCGTCTCCTTCACCGGCCTCGTCGGCGCGCAGGCGTTTCCGCTGAGCGGATTCCCGACTGGGCGCGGACGTTTCGAAACAGTTCCGTGCGCGGCGGACTCGCCCGCGGATCGGGTTTGCTCGGCGCAGAACGGCGGATGGTTCGGCGATAAATCGTTCGGGATCCAGGTTGGGTTCCCGTTGTTCGACGGATTCCGCGCCAAGGGTGCGATCGAGCTGGCGACAGCGCAGGCGCGCCTCGCCGATCTCGAGCTCGCCCAGACAAGAGAAAGCGTGGCCAGCGAAGGCGCTGTCGCACGGGCCGAGCTCGATCGCGCCCGTGCCGCGTTCGCGGCGCGC
>JBGTEZ010000274.1:0-5334 GCA_041747535.1 Gemmatimonadaceae bacterium | reverse complement strand
GTGAGATTGAGCTCCTGCGCGAGCAGGGATCTGTTTCGCTGGGTGTAGGACTGAAGCATCGATTCCAGATCGATCGCCTCCATCCAGTAGCTGGTGTTGCCGGTGAGGAACCGGCCGATGAAATTCGGCTGCTCGAAGTCGAACATTCCCCAGTTGTAGGTAATGTCGCTGCCATTAGAGCGATCCTTGATCCAGATGGCGTTGTGGCCGAAGAGCTCCCACACCTCCTCGCCCTGGCCGATGGTGAGCAGGTACACGGTAAGCTCCGAGCCCGGCTCGCCCGCGGGCGCCGGAGGAACGAACGGGATGATCTGTGCGGGGGCGCTCGAGGGACCGAATGCAAACAGAAACATCCCAAGCACGGTGACCGAAATGGGGCGGAACATCATACGACAAAGTTCGCACCTACCGTCGCGGTAAACGAGAGTCGGGACAAGCCAACGAGCAGTGGTACCCTAACTTGTTTGGGGGGGAGCGTTTAGCTATACTTAAAGGCTGTGCACAAGTAACCCCGAGAGACGACAATGAAACCCGATATCCATCCTGTGTACGCCACGGCCACCGTAAGGTGTGCCTGCGGCCACACATACCAGACCCGCTCAACCCTGGCCGAGATCCACACCGACATCTGCGCCAACTGCCATCCCTTTTTCACAGGCAAGCAGAAGCTCGTCGATACCGCCGGACGCGTCGAGCGGTTTCGCCAGAAGTACAACAAGCAGGCGCCTGCGCCTAGCACCGAAAGCTGAGTCTCCGCGATCGGCTTGCGGACGCTCTCGAGCGCGCCGCTGAGGTAGAGCGAGAGCTTTCCGATCCGAAGAACGTGCGCGACCAACAGCGCATGGCAACGCTGGGTCGGGAGCACAGGCATCTGCAGCCGTTGGTCGAGATGGGCGCCAAGGTCCAGAGATACGAGCAGGAGCTCGCGGAAACCCGCGAGCTTTTGCGTTCTGATGACCCCGACATGGCCGCCGAAGCGACCGCTGAAGAAGCGCGGCTCGAGAGCTCGCTCGAAGAACTTCTCGAGAAGATCAAGCCCGCTCTCATACCGCACGACCCGCTCGACGACCGGCCCGCGATCGTGGAGATACGGGGGGGCGCAGGTGGCGATGAGGCCGCGATTTTCGCCGCTGACCTCTATCGCATGTACACGCGCTTCGCCGAGGGGCGCAGGTGGAGGGTGGAAGTGATCTCCCAGTCGGATGGGACGCTCGGCGGGATGAAGGAAGCGATCTTCAAGGTGAAGGGAGAAGGTGCTTTCGGCGTGATGCGATGGGAGTCAGGGGTTCATCGAGTGCAGCGCGTGCCGGTGACGGAGAGCCAGGGGCGAATTCATACATCCGCCGCCACGGTCGCCGTGCTCCCCGAAGCGGAAGAGATCGACCTCAAGATCGAGGACAAGGACCTGCGGATCGATGTGTTCCGTTCCTCGGGACCGGGCGGGCAGAGCGTCAACACCACCGACTCGGCGGTGCGTATCACGCACATCCCGAGCGGAATAGTTGTCAGCCAGCAAGACCAGAAGTCGCAGCTGCAGAACAAGCTGAGAGCGATGGAGGTTCTGCGCGCCCGGCTTCTCGACGCCCGAATCGCGGAACAGGAAGCTTCGCGCGCTCGAATGAGAAAGACACAGGTCGGCACGGGCGACCGGTCGGCGAAGATACGCACGTACAATTATCCGCAGAACCGTGTGACCGATCATCGCATCAACCTCACTCTGCACGAGCTCACGAAGGTTCTGAACGGCGAGATCGAGCCATTCATCGAGGCGCTGAAGGTCGCTGACATCGAGGAGAAGCTCGGTGATTAACGTCGTCGCGGCGATCGACACGAGCTCGCTTGCGGGAACGGTCGGTGCCCTTCTCGCGTTGGTCCGGGAGAGTCTTGCGGCCGGACGCGTGCCGGAGCCGGAGCGCGAGGCAGTGGACATCGTCGCCGCACTGCTGGATGTGCCGCGGTTCTGGCCTGCTGCCAACGCCGGGAATGAAGTGCCGCCGAAGGTTGCGGCGGCCGCAATTGGCGCTGCCGCCGAACGAAGCCGGGGCGCGCCGCTCGCGTACGCGGTACGGCGCGCGTCGTTCCGGCACTTGACGCTGGACATCGACGAAAGCGTGCTGATTCCACGGGTCGAGACCGAGCTCCTGGTCGAACGAGTTCTCGAGCGCGCCGACGCACGCATCCGGACCGTCGCCGATATCGGCACTGGATCCGGCGCGATCGCGTTATCGCTCGCATTCGAGCGGAAGTTCGATTGCGTAGTGGGGACGGATATCTCGCGAGGTGCTCTGGCGGTCGCTGAACGGAACCGCCGGCTCCTGGCGGGAAAGCTCCAATCGCCGGTCGAGCTCCTCCACGGCTCGTTCTGCGCTCCGCTGGAGACTGGCAGCGTCGACGCCGTTGTCTCGAATCCTCCCTATGTCGCCTACTCGGAGCGAGCCGCGCTTCCCGCCTCGGTGCGTGACTGGGAGCCGGCCATTGCGCTCTTGTCCTCTGACGATGGTCTGGCCGCGACGCGGAGTATCATTGCGCAGGCTCCCCGCGTCCTGTCGGTGGGAGGAATTCTTGCCCTTGAGGTGGACATGCGCCGCGCGGGCCCGGTAGCGGAGATGGTTGCCGTTCAGGGGAGCTATTCGGAAGTCGAGGTGCTCCTCGATCTCAGCGGGCGCGAGCGTTTCGTGTTCGCCCGCCGCGCTTGATGGGAACTTCGATACAACTGGAGAAATAAATGCTCGAGGAAAAGGCAAAGGAGCTCGGCCGGATGATCGGCCAGAGTCCCGAGTATCAGGCCCTCAAGCGATCGAGCGAGGGTCTGAACGAGGACCGCGACGCGGTTGTGCTTCTCAAGGAGATGGAGCGGCTGCGAGGGGAAGCGCAGCAGCTGATCCAGCGTGGTGAAGAGCCGCCGGCGGAGATGGAACAGCAGCTGGACTCGCTGCTGGAGAAGATCCAGGCGCGTCCAGTCTACCAGCGCGCGGTTGCCGCCCAGGAGAACTTCGACAAGGTCATGCTCCGCGTTAACCAGTGGATCATGGACGGAATGAAGAAGGGTGCGGCCAGCCCGATCATTACCCTGTCCTGAAATGGCGGCAGGAAAGCTGATCGTGTTCGAGGGACCCGAAGGCGCGGGCAAGACGACTCAGCTCAGGCGTCTGACCGAGCGGCTGGCGCTAGCCGGGATTCCGACCGTGGCGGTGCGTGAGCCTGGCGGCACGCCGATAGGCGACGCCATCAGGGCAATCCTTCTGGACTCGGAGCACGAGATCACCGACGCGACCGAAGCGCTGCTGTTCATGGCTTCCCGCGCTGAGCTCGTTGCCCGGGAGATCCGGCCGTCGCTGGCCAGGGGCACTCTCGTCCTGCTCGACCGCTTTTTTCTCTCGACCTACGCCTATCAGATCGCCGGTCGCGGGTTGCCGGAGGCAGAGGTCCGCGCGGCCAACAGGCTCGCGACAGGGGCGCTGGTGCCAGATCTCACCCTGCTGCTCGATATCCCCCCGCGCGAGGGTCTGGCGCGCGCCGACGCGCGCGGACACCGGGACAGAATGGAGAAATCGGGAGCTGAATTCCACGATCTGGTCGGCAGCGCGTTCAGAAAGTTCACCGATAAATCGTGGCAGGACTCCCATCCCGAGTGCGGACCAATCACCTTGATAGATGGGACCGGTGACGAGAAGGTGATTTTCGACCGCATCATCTCAGCCCTGTCCAAAGCGTTTCCGAAACTTTTCGGTGGTCTCCGGAGTTAAAGGCGAATGCCCATCAGGATACCCCATTTCAGATCGACCGCGGCATTCCGCACCGGGATAGTCGCCGGCACGATCCTCATCGCGCTCGTGACGGGTGGGGCGTTGTTGACGAGCGGAGCGCGAACGGGGACCTTCACGACGTTCGAAGGCACGCGCCTGTTCGAGAATGTATTCCGGCACGTTCAGAACGACTACGTCAATCCGCTGAGCGACTCGGCGCTGTACCGGAAGTCACTCGACGGCATGCTCTTCGAGCTCAACGATCCCTACTCGGCCTTCCTCTCGCCCGAGCGCTTCGCGCGGCTCCACGAGACCACGAGCGGCAACTACGCCGGCCTCGGCATCGAGGTCGATCTGAGAGATGGCTGGTTGATCGTCGTGGCGCCGATCGCGGGAGGCCCCGCCGAACGCGCCGGTGTGCAGCCGGGCGACCGGATCGTGGAGATAATGGGAAAGCCAACGCGAGGGTGGACGAACGAAGAGGCGTCGAAGGTCCTGCGCGGAAAGGCCGGTACGCCGGTGGCGCTTACGGTCGAGCGCCCGGGCGTCGATTTCCCGATCAGGCTCACGATTTCGCGCACCACGATTCACCAGAGTGCGGTGCGCCGCGCCTCGATGTTGCGCGAAGGGGTCGGCTATATCGACTTGAAGGCGTTCAGCGATTCGACGGCTCAGGAAGTCGCCGGTGCGGTAACTGCCCTCCTGGCCAAGGGAATGAAGACGCTCGTTCTCGACCTGCGAACGAATCCGGGCGGACTGCTCAATCAGGGAGTCCGGGTTTCCGACCTTTTTCTCAATCCCGGTCAGAAGATCGTGAGCATGCGCGGACGGCTTCCGGAGGCGAATCGCGAGTACGCGGACACGATTCCGCAGCGGTGGCCGCAGCTGCCGCTGATGGTTCTCGTGGATGGGCGGAGCGCGAGCGCGGCTGAAATCGTCGCCGGCGCGCTTCAGGATCACGATCGCGCGGTAATCATCGGCACTCCTACCTACGGAAAGGGGAGCGCCCAAAGCGTCGTTTCATTCGGTCCCGCGGGCGGATTGAGGATCACGACCGCACGGTGGTTCACGCCGGTCGGCCGCTCGATCGCGCGCCGGTTCCCCGACGACGAGACCGGCGATCCGCCGCCGGTCAAGCGCGAGAAGTTCCGCACCAACGCCGGACGCACCGTCTACGGCGGAGGCGGCATCACGCCTGACCTCATCGCCGGCGACAGCGTGACACCGCTATCCGAGCTCAACTTCATGCGCGCGCTTGGCGCGCAAGCGCGGCAGTTCCGCGACGCGGTCACGGATTACGCCCGTTATCTCAAAGGGAGACGTTCAATCGCCAGCCCGGATTTCGAGGTCACCCCCGCGATGCGCGACGAGGTATGGCGCAGAATGACGGCGCGCGGGGTGACCATTCCGCGCTCGGTGTTCGATGAAGCGGAAGGACTCGTCTCGCGCATCATCGCATTCGACATCGCGCGATACGTGTTCGGGGGTGAGGCCGAATTCCGCCGTCGCGCCGCCGTTGACCGGCCGCTGCAGAAGGCTCTTGAGCTGGCTCGCGGTGCTCACACCGAGCAGGATCTGCTGCGCCGGG
>JBGTEZ010000273.1:0-3658 GCA_041747535.1 Gemmatimonadaceae bacterium | reverse complement strand
GGCGCTGAGTCAGGCCGGGCGAGCGGACGCCGCTGAGGCGGCCCTTCGTCGCGCCATGACGATACGTCCGTCCGCACCCGGACTCGCCGCTCTCGCCAGAAGCGCCTTTCAGCGCCGCGAGATCAGCGAGGCGATCGGGCTCGCCGAGCGATCGCTGAGTCTCGAGGAAAACCAGCCGGAGCTCCTATACCAGCTGTCGCTCGCATATGGAATGTCACGCGACCTGTCAAACGCCCAACGCGCTGCTCGCCGGCTGGCTCGGATCCAGCCCAGTCATCCGGGTCTTCCCGATCTACTCCGCACCCTCGGGGTGGGGCGATAGAATCGCTTCTCGGGCGGCGCTCATGTCAGAAAATCGAATAGATGAAGGGGGCGAGCACGGTGCCCTGAGCGAGCAGCAACAGACCGCTGATCAGGACCATCACGACGATTATGGGCGCCAGCCAGAGCTTCTTCCGCTCGAGCATGAAGGCCCACAGCTCTTTGATCAGTGATAGCACCAAACACTCTCCGCTAGAATTGCCGCTCCATGCGCTTCGGTGGAGGGAGCGGAGCTCGTGCGCACCATCCTGTGTGCGCATCCGCGCGGCGCCCCGCACCGCTCAACCGTCGAATCAACGCGGTTGGCGTGACGACTCCATAATAGACGATTGCCAGCAGGACGGGAGTGGTAACACTTCCAACCGCGTCACCCATTCGGATCCAGGCGCGCCTCGCCGGACCCAGCCGGCCCGGGACGACGGTTCCCGCCAGGAGTGAGACGGTCGCGAGCGCCGCGGCCAGGAAGGTGACCGCGGCGGATCCTTTCCAGTACCCGAGGGCGGCCACGAACAGGAACCCGGCGGTGAGTGTGAGCGCGAACTGGCGGCCTTCCCGCCTGTTGAAGGGGTTCGACGACGACGACGGGGATCGCTTGTCGATGCCGGGGATTGGCTGAGCGCGATCGCGTGCAGAGGCCAAAAGAGATTCAGCCTGCTCTTCGCGCACCACCAGAAACGGGCCGATCACGAGCGCATCCATCCCGGTGCGGGCGAAGCACGCGACTGCGTCGGCGGGTGTACAGACGATCGGCTCTCCGCGCACGTTGAACGACGTATTCACGACGACCGGGCATCCTGTCAGACCGGCGAAAGCCGAAATGAGAGCGTGGAAGACCGGGTTCGCGGATCGTGAAACCGTTTGCACTCTGGCCGAATAGTCGAGGTGAGTCACGGCGGGGATCTCCGATCGAGTGTCGTCCACCCGGGAAAGTCCTGTTGCGCTACTGGTGTTGCTTCGCCGCCGCGGCACCGCTACCGGGGCGACAGTGGTCATATACGGGTATTCGCCGTCCAGCTCGAAGTAGTCCGATGCCCGCTCGCTCAACACGCTGGGAGCGAAAGGCCGAAATCCTTCGCGGAATTTGATTTTCTGATTCAGTCGCGACTGCATTGCAGGCTCGCGCGCATCGGCGAGTATGCTACGCGACCCGAGCGAGCGCGGGCCAAACTCCATTCGTCCCTGGAACCAACCCACGACCTTTCCTTCCGCGATCAGCCTGGCTCCAGCTTTCTCCGGCCCCGACTCATGCAGCTCGGAGTAGCGCATTCCTGCAGCGTCGAGAGCCCGGCGAGTCTCGGCTTCCGTAAACTCGGGGCCGAGAAGTGCAGCGCGCATCGAGTCGTGATTCTCTCTCTCTCTTCTCGGTTGCGCGAAGTACTTGTGATGCGCGACATAAGCAGCGCCCAGCGCCCCGCCACTGTCGCCGGCCGCAGGTTGGACCCAGATCTCGCTGAAAGGTCCCTCGCGCGCCAAACGCCCGTTGGCAACGGCATTCAGGGCGACACCCCCCGCCATACAAAGCTTGTCCAGCCCCGTGATCTCGTGCACGTGCCGTGCGATGCCCAGGACTGTTTCCTCGCACACCACCTGGACCGAGCGCGCGAGATCCATCTCACGCTGTGTCAGCGGACCTTCCGGCTGACGCGGTGGTCCGTCGAACAGCCGGTCGAAGCTGCGATTGGTCATGCGAATCCCGCCGCGATAGTCGAAGAAATCCTGGTCGAGAGTGAACGACCCGTCTTCGCGGACCTTCATCAGCCTCGAGTAAATCCGATCGACGTATCGAGGCTCGCCGAATGGCGCGAGACCCATCAGCTTGTACTCTCCGCCATTCACCTTGAAACCGGCATGGTAGGTGAAGGCCGAGTAAAGCAGGCCGAGAGAGTCCGGAAAGCGAATCTCCTCGAGGAGCTCGAGCTCTGCCCCGCGACCCGTGCCAATGGTGGCAGTCGCCCATTCACCTACTCCATCGATTGTAAGTACCGCGGCCTCGTCGAAAGGCGAGGGGTAGTAAGCGCTGGCCGCGTGCGACTCGTGGTGCTCAGTGTACAGGATCCTGCCGCCATAGCCCGCCAGCCCCGCGCGGATATCGCGGTCGGAGTAGAGGCGTTCTTTCATCCACAAAGGAGCTGCCCGGCGAAACGAAGTGAACCCCCGGGGGGCCAGGTCCAGATAGGTCTCGAGAAGCCGCTCGAATTTCAGCAACGGCTTCTCATAGAAGACGACGGCGTCGAGCGCCCCGGCAGGAATTCCCGCCTCAGCGAGGCAATAGCTGGCGGCTTCCCGCGGAAACCGCGCGTCGCCTTTCACGCGACTGAATCGCTCTTCCTGCGCTGCCGCGAGGATGGTGTCGCCGTCGAGCAGGCACGCCGCGCTGTCATGATAGAAGGCCGAGATGCCGAGAATGTACCGGCTAGCCACCGGCCGTCACCTTTCCGAACATTATGTCTCCAGCGAGAAATTTCCGTACTATTCCGAAGGACCGACGACCGGGGCGACTTTGTTCAACCGAATCGCGTTACGCGCATTTCACCGGTCGCGCGGTCGTCTCGACCGGTTCAAGCTCGCGAAAAAGGCGGAGATACGAGAAATGCTTCTCGCCGATCAGACTATTGCGGCCGCCGTGCGCGAACATGCCGTGGAGCACGGACTTTCCGAGCAGGACACGTGGCACCGCGTTCGAGCGTACATCGACGAGATCGTCCCCTTCTTCAACATCCTGACTTACTACAAAATCGGCTTGGTCGTAAGCCGATCGCTGCTGAACCTGTTTTACAAGGTCTCCGCTGAATTCGAGCGCGAGCGGCCGGCGCAGCTGTCGCGGAACTCCATCGTCATCTATCTGATGAATCACCGCTCGAACGCGGACTACGTGCTGATTGGGTACGTGCTATCGGGACGCGTCTCCATCTCGTACGCCGTAGGCGAATGGGCGCGAATTTTCCCTCTCGAGTACATCTTCAAGAGCTTCGGCGCCTATTTCATCAGGCGGAGGTATCGCGAGCGGCTTTATCATACCGTTCTCGAGTCTTACGTGCAGCTGATAACACGCCACGGCGTAACGCAGGGAATCTTCCTCGAAGGAGGCTTGAGCAGGGACGGCAAGCTCGGCAAGGCAAAGCTTGGCTTGCTCGACTATCTGCTCGGAGTCGCCCGCGATCCCGAGATGAAGGAGCGCCTTTACATTGTGCCGGTGGCCCTGAATTACGACCGGGTTCTGGAGGATCGCTCATTGCTGCGCGAGCTGGACGCCAGCGAAGGGCGCCGCCGGCCGCCGCTGCGCACGCAGCTTGGAGAAGTGGTTCGGTACGTATGGTGGAACATGGCCCGTCTCGTA
>JBGTEZ010000272.1:0-9837 GCA_041747535.1 Gemmatimonadaceae bacterium | reverse complement strand
CCCGAGCCGCTTGGCGATCCCTCCGAGCGAGAGGTAGTCGGGACGGAAATCGTGTCCCCACTGGCTGACGCAATGCGCCTCATCCACGACGAAGAGGCTGATCGGCCGCGACAGCAGGTGCTCGAAGAAAGCGCGATCCTTGAACCGCTCCGGTGTGAGGTAGAGAATCTCGCCTTCACCGTCCGCGATCTGACGGTGTGCCTCGCGTGACTCCGACGTCGAGAGGTGAGAGTGCATTGCCACCGAGCTCACGCCCTGAGCACACAGCTTGTCGTGCTGATCCTTCATCAATGCAATGAGCGGGCTGACGACGACAGTCAGTCCGGGAAGGAGGACACCGGGCAGCTGATATATGAGCGATTTTCCGCTTCCGGTCGGCATCACGACGAGCGCGTCCTCGCCGTCGAGAACGGCTTTGAGCGGCTCCCATTGGCCGGGGCGGAAATCGGAATGCCCAAAGCGCTCACGAAGCAGCTTATGGGCTGACTCTTTGTCGATTCGTTTTGGCACTATCATGACTACAGGCACAAACTATTCCTCCGACGCCCGCTCCCGTGTACGGACAAGGACAATTGATCGTCGCTCTGACTGAGTAGGTTTACCGATAATGCCGCCGATGAGTGTCAGCGATCTGTTCGCCGTAACCGCCCCTGGTCTCGAATCGATTGCGCTCGGTGAGCTCAAGCGCTTGGGGCTCAAGGGGAAGGCCGAAGACGGCGGCGTCTCGTACAGGGGAAACGCAGAAACGATGTACGCGACGAACCTGTGGCTGCGCACGGCGAGCAGAGTCGTGGTGCGCGTGGCGCGCTTTCACGCCAGTACGTTTCACGAGCTCGAGCGGCGCGCCAGACAGGTTCCGTGGCTGGAGTATCTCGCCGCAAATTCGTCGGTACGCGTGCGCGCGACATGTCGAAAATCCAGACTTTATCATTCGGACGCAGTCGCGCAGCGCGTCCTCGAATCGATCGCGCGAGTTGCGCCAGGGGCAACGGCGCTCGAGAGCGAGCCACAGGCGATCGAACCGGATCGGGACGCCGCGGGCGAGGCACGGACGGAAGAGCGCGTGCAGCTGTTCATCGTGCGCATCGTGGACGATGAATGTGAGATCAGCGCCGACACATCAGGCGAGCTTCTGCACCGGCGCGGCTATCGTCTCGAAGTAGCAAGAGCACCGCTCCGCGAAACGCTGGCGGCGGCAATGCTGCTCGCGAGCGGATGGAAGGCAGCGGAGCCCCTGTCGGATCCGATGTGCGGATCGGGAACGATACCGATCGAAGCGGCGTTACTCGCGCGCGGGATTGCACCGGGCCTGCACAGAAGATTCGCGTTCATGGAGTGGCCAGCATTCGAGAAGGCGACCTGGGAGCGAACGCTGGATAGCGCGATCGGGACCTCGAGGGGCGCGAGCCCCGACCTGATGATCGCCGGCGCCGACCGGGACGCCGGGGCGATCGGGGCGGCGGGATATAACGCCGAGCGGGCGGGCGTCGGGAGAGATGTTCGCTTCGCGGTGCGGCCGCTCTCGGCATCGCTGCACGAGATCGGAACCATCGATCGCCCAGGCTGGGTTTTGACCAACCCACCTTACGGGGTCAGAGTCGGTGATCCTGACGGCCTGCGGAATCTCTACGCGAAGCTGGGATCGGCGGTGAAATCCGCGGACGGGTGGAGACTGGGGATACTGACATCGGACACGAAGTTGTCACGGCAGATGGGCATCCCAATGCGGGCCAGATTCAGCACCAGCAATGGAGGCATTCCGGTCGCTTTCGTCGCGCAGGAAAAATCCTCGATAAGCGTGGCGCCTTTGCGAAATCGCGGTGTACGAGGGAGGGTCGATGGGAAACGAGTCTAGCGAGTCCGGCAACGATCGTCAGGTAGGAAAACTGACGTCAATCAATATTTCCGGGGGAGGAGTCCCGAAAAGACGCGTTACTGGCGCAAGAGTGGCGTCTTTAGGGCTTCAAGGGGACGATCAGGACGACAAGGTCCACCACGGCGGGCCCGACCGGGCGGTTTGCCTCTTCTCCCTCGAAAGGGTGCGCGCGCTCCAGGCGGAGGGACATCCGATCCAGCCTGGAAGCGCCGGAGAAAACCTCACCGTCGAGGGATTGCGCTGGGAGTCGGTCATGCCCGGCGTGCGGCTCAAAGTGGGTGAATCCGTCGTTCTGGAAATCGCCTCGTTCACCTCGCCCTGTAAAACAATCCGCCACTCATTCATGGACGGACGTTTCGTTCGGATCTCGCAGAAGGTCCACCCCGGCTGGAGCCGGGTTTACGCCCGCGTCATCGACGAAGGCGAGATCGGTATCGGCGATCGAATCGAGGTTCTGGCCGGCTAGCCGATGTAATGACCGGGCCGGACCTAGAACGGTCCCACTTTTGAATAGTAGAACTGAACCCCTCCTCCCGGGCGAGCCCGCGCTGGAAGCTGGATCTTGAGCCGCGAAAGCGGGCACTGAGCAGTCACACCAAGGAGCAAGTCGTGGAAATCGGCGACACTTTTGAAGTGGAAGAAGCGGAATCGGAAGAGCTTCCGACCCGCTCCCCCGGCCCGTCCTCCAAGACCCTCCGCCGGAAGAGCGGAAGGAACGGCGGAAAAGGCCGAAACGGCGGGGAAAACGGCGGCAGCGGGAACGACGGAGATAACGGCAACGGCTCCGACGTCCTGGGTGCCGGCGGACGTATACGCGAGGTAGACCTCCGCCGCGTATTGGCCGCGATGCGGGATCTCAGAGATGGAGATTTCGAAGCCCGACTCCCCTTCGGTGAAGAGCCACTCCTCGCCGAGATAGCCGACGCGTTCAACGGCATCGCCAAGCTCAACGAGTCGCTGGCCGCCGAGATGATTCGCGTCAGCACCACGATCGGTCGCGAAGGTCAGATGACGGAGCGCGCATCGCTCGGACCGGTGGCCGGCGGCTGGCGGACGACCGTCACGTCGATCAACTCTCTCATCACCGACCTCGTCTCCCCGACATCCGAAGTCGCACGCGTGCTGACCGCGGTCGCCGAGGGCGATCTGAGTCAGAAAATGGTGCTCGAGATCGAGGGCAAGTCCGTACAAGGGGAATTCCTGCGGATCGGCACCACCGTCAACACGATGGTCGACCAGCTCGGCGCCTTCGCCGACGAAGTAACCAGAGTGGCAAGAGAGGTGGGAACTGAAGGGAAGCTCGGTGGGCAGGCGGAAGTGCCCGGAGTCGGAGGGACCTGGAGAGTTCTAACCGACAACGTGAATACGCTGGCCGGCAACCTCACCAGCCAGGTGAGAAACATCGCCGCCGTCACGACCGCGGTCGCGAAGGGCGACCTGTCGCAGAAGATCACGGTCGAAGCCCGAGGCGAGACGCTCGAGCTCAAGAACACGATCAACACAATGGTCGATCAGCTCGGAGCGTTCGCGTCTGAAGTGACACGCGTCGCCCGCGAAGTCGGAACTGAAGGGAAGCTGGGTGGACAGGCACAGGTGCCCGGCGTCGCCGGGACGTGGAAGGACCTGACGGACAACGTGAACGCGATGGCCTCCAACCTCACCGGCCAGATCAGAAACATTGCCGACGTCACCACCGCCGTCGCGAAAGGCGATCTGTCGCGCAAGATCACCGTCGATGTAAAGGGCGAGATTCTGGAGCTGAAGAATACGGTCAACACGATGGTCGATTCTCTCGGCGTGTTCGCGGAGGAAGTGACGCGCGTCGCGAGGGAAGTGGGTACGGAAGGGCGGCTGGGAGGACAGGCGCAGGTTCCGCAGGTGGCCGGAACGTGGAATGATCTCACCGACAACGTGAATTTCATGGCGTCGAACCTCACCGGCCAGGTGAGAAACATCGCCGACGTCACCACTGCCGTCGCGCGTGGAGACCTGTCCCGGAAAATCACCGCTGATGCGCGCGGAGAGATTCTCGAGCTGAAGAACACGATCAACATCATGGTCGATCAGCTGAGCGCGTTTGCCGCGGAAGTGACGCGTGTCGCGCGCGAAGTGGGAACCGAAGGCAAGCTCGGCGGCCAGGCCGAAGTGCCCGGCGTCGGCGGAACGTGGAAAGACCTCACCGACAACGTGAACACGCTGGCCGGAAATCTCACGAGTCAGGTGCGTAACATCGCCGACGTTACCACCGCGGTGGCGCGCGGCGACCTCTCTCAGAAGATCACCGTTGAAGCGAAGGGTGAGACCGCGGAGCTGAAGAACACGATCAACACCATGGTCGATCAGCTCAGCACCTTCGCATCCGAAGTAACCCGGGTCGCGAAGGAAGTAGGCACGGAAGGAAAGCTCGGTGGTCAAGCCGCCGTTCCCGGAGTCGGAGGCACCTGGAAAGACCTCACGGACAACGTGAACGCGATGGCGAACAGCCTCACCGGCCAGATTCGCAACATTGCCGACGTCACGACCGCCGTCGCGAAGGGCGATCTCTCGCGAAAGATCACCGTCGACGTGAAGGGCGAAATCCTCGAGCTCAAGCAGACCATCAACACCATGGTCGATCAGCTGAGCGCGTTCGCATCGGAAGTGACTCGTGTCGCCAAGGAGGTAGGAACCGAGGGCAAGCTCGGTGGACAGGCCGAAGTCCCCGGTGTCGGCGGAACGTGGAAGGATCTCACCGACAACGTGAACTTCATGGCGTCGAACCTGACTGGGCAGGTGCGAAACATCGCCGACGTAACTACCGCCGTCGCAAAGGGAGATCTGAACCGGAAGATCACCGCCGAAGCGAAGGGTGAGATTCTCGAGCTGAAGAACACCATCAACATCATGGTCGACCAGCTGAGCGCCTTCGCCGCGGAGGTAACGCGCGTTGCGCGCGAAGTGGGAACGGAAGGGAAGCTGGGCGGGCAGGCGCAGGTACCGGGCGTCGGCGGAACGTGGAAGGACCTCACCGACAACGTGAAAACCCTGGCCGGCAACCTCACGGGGCAGGTGCGAAACATCGCGGCGGTTACTACGGCCGTGGCGCGCGGCGATCTCTCGCAGAAGATCACCGTCGAAGCGAAGGGTGAGACCGCCGAGCTGAAGGACACGATCAACACGATGGTCGATCAGCTGAGCGCGTTCGCGGACGAAGTGGCGCGTGTCGCGAAGGAAGTGGGAACGGAAGGCAAGCTCGGCGGCCAGGCGAACGTGCCCGGCGTCGCCGGCACCTGGAAGGACCTTACCGACAACGTGAACGCGATGGCGCGGAACCTCACCGGCCAGATCCGTAATATCGCCGACGTGACCACTGCCGTGGCGCGCGGCGATCTGAGCCGTAAGATCACCGTCGACGTGCAGGGCGAGATCCTCGAGCTCAAGCAGACGATCAACACCATGGTCGACAGCTTGAGCGTATTCGCCGGAGAAGTGACACGTGTGGCGCGCGAAGTCGGAACCGAAGGACGGCTGGGTGGTCAGGCGAACGTGCCAGGCGTTGCCGGCACGTGGAAGGATCTAACCGACAACGTGAACTTCATGGCCTCGAACCTCACCGGCCAGGTGAGAAACATCGCCGACGTCACGACGGCCGTGGCCAAGGGCGATCTCACCCGCAAGATGACGGTCGATGTAAAGGGCGAGATCCTCGAGCTCAAGAACACCATCAACACGATGGTCGATCAGCTGAGCGCGTTTTCATCCGAAGTCACGCGAGTGGCGCGCGACGTCGGAACGGAAGGGAAGCTGGGCGGACAGGCCAACGTCCCCGGTGTGGCCGGAACCTGGAAGGATCTCACTGACAACGTCAATACACTCGCCGGCAACCTCACCAGCCAGATCAGAAACATCGCGTTGGTCACCACCGCGGTGGCGCGGGGTGATCTGTCGCAGAAGATCACGGTAGAGGTCCGTGGCGAGATTCTGGAGCTGAAGAACACGGTCAACGCGATGGTGGATTCGCTCCGCGTTTTCGCGGACGAAGTGACCCGTGTTGCGAAGGAAGTGGGTACCGAAGGAAAGCTCGGTGGCCAGGCGGAAGTCCCTGGAGCGGCCGGAACCTGGCGCGAGCTCACCGACAACGTGAACGCCATGGCGAACAGCCTGACGCTGCAGGTGCGGGCGATCGCCGATGTGGCGACGGCGGTAACGCGCGGAGATCTGAGCAGGCAAATCGCGGTCGAGGCGCAGGGCGAGCTCGACGAGCTGAAGAACAACCTGAATCAGATGATCGTGAATCTGAAGTCCACCACCGAGAAGAACTCGGAGCAGGACTGGCTGAAGACCAACCTCGCGAAGTTCTCCCGCATGATGCAGGGGCAGAAGGATCTCGAGGCGGTGTCCAAGCTGATCATGTCGGAGCTGACGCCGCTCGTGTCGGCGCACCATGGCGCGTTCTACATCATGGACGACGACCAGAATACGCCAATTCTCAAGCTGATCGCGAGCTACGCATACAAGGAGCGGAAGCACGTCGGCAACCGGTTCTACCTGGGCGAAGGGCTCGTGGGTCAGGCCGCGCTCGAGAAGAAGCCGATTCTGCTGACCAACGTTCCGGAAGATTACATCCGCATCACGTCGGGTCTCGGCGAGGCGCCGCCCCGCAACGTGCTGGTGTTGCCGGTGTTGTTCGAGGGTGACGTGAAGGCCGTGATCGAGCTCGCGTCATTCCTCCCGTTCAGCCAGATCCACCAGCTCTTCCTCGATCAGCTGGCGGAGACGATCGGCGTCGTCATCAACATGATCGCCGCGAACATGCGGACGGCGGAGCTGCTCGAGCAGTCGCAGAGCCTGACGCTGGAGCTCCAGAGTCAGTCAGAGGAGCTGCGCAATCAGCAGGAAGAGCTGAAGCGCTCGAACTCCGAGCTCGAGGCGCAGGCCACGACGCTGCGCACTTCCGAAGAGCTTCTGAAGGACCAGCAGGAGGAGCTGCAGCAGGTGAACGAAGAGCTCGAAGAGAAGGCTTCACTACTCGCCGAGCAGAACCGGAAGGTCGAATCGAAGAACGAGGAGGTCGAAGCGGCCAGACTCGCTCTCGAGGAAAAGGCCGAGCAGCTGGCACTGAGCTCGAAGTACAAGTCGGAGTTCCTCGCCAACATGTCGCACGAGCTCCGGACGCCCCTCAACAGCCTGCTCATCCTCGCCCGCCTGCTCAGCGAGAACAAGGACGGGAATCTCACGCCGAAGCAGGTGGAGTTCGCCCAGACGATTCTGTCGTCGGGCTCGGACCTGCTGTCGCTGATCAACGACGTGCTCGACCTGTCGAAGGTGGAGGCGGGCAAGATGGACGTCACACCGACCGACGTTCAGCTGGACGAGGTGAAGGAATTCGTGCAGCGGAGCTTCGAGGCGCTCGCCGACCAGAAGGGTCTCACCTTCAACGTCGACATCGCGCGCGACCTGCCGCCGGCGATCCACACCGATGGAGGCAGGCTGCAACAGGTGTTGAAGAACCTGCTGTCGAATGCCTTCAAGTTCACGCACGAAGGAAGCGTGACTCTCACGGTGCGCCGCGCGGAGAAAGGCCGGCGGTTCCAGAACCCGGTGCTGGAGGGTGCGTCGGACGTGCTGGCGTTCGCCGTCGCAGATACTGGCGTCGGAATTCCGAAGGATAAGCAGCGCCTGATCTTCGAGGCCTTCCAGCAGGCCGACGGGACGACGAGCCGCAAGTACGGCGGAACCGGTCTGGGACTCTCGATCAGCCGCGAGATCGCGCGGCTGCTCGGCGGTGAGATCCGAGTCGAGAGCGCCGAGGAAAAGGGGAGCACCTTCACGCTCTTCCTGCCCGCCCGATACGTCCAGCCGGACAGGGGTCCGAACTGGGAGCCGGCCGACGACTCGTCGAACTACATCTCATCGAGCCGGCAGGCCCAGCCGACCAAGTACGCGGAGGCGGCCAAGTGGGCGCCTCCCCGCACCACTCCGGGTCCGAGCTCGCCCGCGCGCGCCCCGGCGCGTCGCGATCAGAGACGCGGGCCACCGGGCGGAGGCGACGCTCTCCAGTATCGCCCGGAGCGGAGATCGGTCGCGCAGACAGTCATCGCGGACGACCGCGAGAGCATCGAGGAAGGCGATCGCACGGTTCTGATCGTCGAGAACGATCAGAACTTCGCGAAAGTCCTGCTCGACATGGCTCGCGACAAGGGATTCAAGGGCGTCGTCGAGCTGGATGGTGAAGCCGGGCTGACGGCTGCCCGCGAAGTGCGGCCCGATGCCATCACCCTCGACGTCGACATGCCGGGGATGAACGGGCTCGAGGTTCTCGACCGCCTGAAGCGGGATCCGGAAACGCGGCACATCCCGGTACACATCATCTCCGGCGTCGAGCAGAAGCGTGAAGGCCTCAAGGCCGGAGCAATGGCGTACCTCACGAAGCCGGTGAGCAAGGACGCCCTCGACGACGCGTTCGCCCGCATCTCTTCCTTCATCGACACCGTTCCCAAGAGCCTGCTGGTCGTGGAAGACAACGACGCGCAGCGGCAAAGCATCGTCGAGCTGATCGCGCACGACGACGTCGACATCGTCGCCGTCGGGTCGGCCGAGGACGCGTTGCTCCAGCTCGAGAACAAGCACTTCGACTGCATGGTGCTCGATCTCGGTCTCCAGGGCGAGATGAACGGCTTCCATCTCCTCGAGAAGGTCAAATCCGCACCGGCGATGGCCGACCTCCCGATCATCATCTACACCGGACGGGAGCTGAGCCAGCAGGACGAGACGCGCATCAAGAAGTACGCTGAGACCATCATCCTCAAGGACGTGAAGTCGCCCGAGCGGTTGCTCGACGAGACAGCGCTTTTCCTGCACCGGATCGAAGCCAAGCTTCCGGAGCAGAAGCGTAAAATGCTCGAGCACCTGCATGATGCCGATTCGGTCGTCGCGGGAAAGAAGGTGCTCGTCGTGGACGACGACGTCCGGAACATTTTCTCGCTGACGAGCATGCTGGAGGACCACGGCATGGTGGTGCGCTTCGCCGAGAACGGAAAGCAGGCGCTCGAGCAGCTGAAGAAGGATCCGGAGGTCGATGCGGTACTGATGGACATCATGATGCCGGAAATGGACGGCTATGAGACCACACGCGCGATCCGGGCAATGGATCAGTTCAAGTCGCTTCCCATCATCGCCCTCACCGCGAAGGCGATGAAAGGCGACCGTGAGAAGTGTATCGCCGCCGGAGCTTCGGACTACATCACGAAGCCCGTTGACACGGATCAACTGCTGTCACTGCTCCGCGTGTGGCTGTACAGGTAGCCGAAGCACCCAGCACTCCCGCGGACGCGGAACGGCTCTCGTTCAAGCCCGATCTCGAGCGAATCGAGATCGAGCTGCTGCTGGAGGGAATCTTCCGGCACTACGGGTTCGACTTCCGCGCCTACGCGTATGCGTCGGTGCGCCGCCGGTTGTGGAAGCGAATAGAGGAGGAGGGCCTCCGCAGCGTGAGCGCGCTCCAGGAGCAAGTGCTGCACAACGCGCCGATGATGGAGAAGCTGCTACTCGACCTCTCCATCAACGTGACCGCGATGTTCCGCGATCCGAATTTCTACGCCACCTTCCGCGAGCACGTCGTTCCGTTACTAAGGACGTATCCCTTCATCCGCATCTGGCACGCAGGCTGTTCGACGGGCGAAGAGGTGTACTCGATGGCAATGCTGTTACGGGAAGAAGGCCTCTATGATCGCGCCCGCATATACGCCACCGACATCAACGAAGTGGTTCTGCAGCGCGCGAAAGCCGGAATATTTCCGCTGGAGCGGATGCAGGAGTACACCGACAACTATATTCGCGCAGGCGGAAAGCGGTCGTTCTCGGAGTACTACACGGCGAAGTACGGCGGAGCGCTCTTCGACCAGTCGCTGACGAAGAACGTGGTGTTCTCGCAGCACAATCTCGTGACGGACCGCTCGTTCAGCGAGTTCAACGTCATTCTA
>JBGTEZ010000271.1:0-2024 GCA_041747535.1 Gemmatimonadaceae bacterium | reverse complement strand
CCTTCGCTCGACGCCGATCCTGCCGATGCCGACTGGACCAGCGAAATCCTGACCGGCAACGAAGACTCGACGATGGCCTTCGGCAAGCGCGAGCTGCATCCGCATCCTCTCGCCAAGCGCATCAAGGTCGCGAACAAGCTGCTCCGTTCCTCCGCGCTGCCGGCCGAAACCATCGTCCGCGCTCGCTTGGCTTACAAGTTCGGGATCACTGAAGAGAAGGCTTATCTCCTCGGCACCGGCGCCTCGCAGCCGCTCGGCGTCTTCGTGGCCTCGGCGAACGGCATCCCGACCACCCGCGATGTGAGCTCCGGCAACACCACGACCTCGATCGGATTCGACGGATTGATTAATGCCAAGTTTTCGCTGAAGAGCCAATACCTCGCGAAAGCGCGCTGGCTGTTCCACCGCGATGCGGTCGCTCAGATCTCGAAGCTCAAGGACACGGACGGGCAGTACCTCTGGCAGCCGAGCACCCAGGCGGGCACCCCGGACCTAGTCCATGCCGTGCCGCTGTTCATGTCCGAGTATGTGCCGAACACGTTCACGACCGGCCTCTACGTCGGGATGATCGCCGACTTCTCTAACTACTGGATCGCGGACGCCATGGACATGGCGGTGCAGAAGCTGATCGAGCTGTACGCCGAGACCAATCAGGTCGGGTTCATCGGCCGCAAGGAAGGCGACGGCATGCCGGTCCTGGGCGAGGCATTCGCCCGCGTCAAGTTGGCCTAAGCGCCTAATTTAAATTCATTCCCTGCGGTCTCTCCGCAGGGATCCCCTTCTACTTTTCAGAGGTACTATTCACATGCGAGACATGAAAAACGTGGTCGACTTTGCGCCCTCGATCGCCCCGGCCGCGATCACCGCGACCGCGACTGGCGCCGGCGTCAACTTGGCGGGCTATAACGGGGCAATGGTCTGCTTCAACGTCGGGGTCATCACCGACGGCACGCATACCCCGAAGGTCCAGGAGTCCGCCGACAACAGCGCCTTCACCGATGTCGCGGCGGGGGATCTCAATGGCAGCTTCGCGGCCCTCGCCTCCGCCGTCAACCAGCGGGTCGGCTACAAGGGGACCAAGCAGTATGTGCGCGCGGTCTCGACGGTAGCAGGCGCGACCACGGGCGGCGTCTACGGGGCCACCGTCGTGCGCGGCCACCCGGTCAAGCAGCCGGTCTAACGTGCGCATTAAACTTCACACCATCCTGGCGGGGCCGACGATCGCGCTATTCCCGGGGGAGCACCCGGTTGCCGACGAGCTGGGCTCCGTGCTCTGCAATGCCGGTTTTGCCAAGTCACTGGAGGCCGGGCGACAGCCCGGCCTCCCTCCGATCGAGTCAGCGGCTATCGAGCCGCCCGAGCATGCGGTCCTGCCAAAGCCCAAAAAGCGCAAACCCAAGGGCGAATAAATGGCGCTCACGGTCTTCACCCAGCCCCAGGGCGAGCCGGTTACCTTGGATGAGGCGAAATGTCATCTTCGGGTAACGGTCACCGAAGATGACATGCTCATTGAGGGGCTCATCCTGGCCGCGCGCGAGCAGATCGAGCTCGAGTGCTCGCGCGCGCTCATCAAGCAGACGCTCGAGCTAGCGCTCGATGCGTTTCCGTGCGAGGCGATTATTCTCCCGCGGCCGCCGCTGGTGAGCGTGACTTCGATCGTCTATACCGACGTCAACGGCAACGCTCAGACGTTGGCCACGAGCGAGTACACCGTCGATACGCGACGCGAGCCGGCCGAGATCGTACCCGCCTGGGGCAAATCCTGGCCTTCGACCCGCGAGGTGCCGAACGCCGTGGTGATCCGCTATGTGGCCGGTTACGGCGATGATCCCGGCCTAGTTCCGGAAGCGCTGAAGCTCGCGGCCAAGATGCTGATCGGGCACTGGTACGAGAACCGCGAGTCGGTGGTCATCGGCCAGGGACTGACCCCGGCGACTGTCCCGATGGCGGTCGACCGGTTGCTGATGCCGCATCGGATCCTGCCCATTTAGATGCAAAGCGGAAAGTTGCGCCAGCGGCTCCTC
>JBGTEZ010000270.1:0-5160 GCA_041747535.1 Gemmatimonadaceae bacterium | reverse complement strand
GCGGCGCCCAGGGCGGAGACGGCGAAGTCAAAGTTCCTCGAGGTAAAATCTCCGATGGTCGGCACCTACTACGGCTTGCCCGAGCCGGGCGCCAAGCCCTATCTCGCCGTCGGCGACCGCATCAGCAAGGGTCAGATCGTCTGTATCATTGAAGCAATGAAGATCATGAACGAGATCGAGTCCGAGTTTGACGGGGTCGTCAAGGAAATTCTCGCGCAGAACGCGCACCCCGTCGAGTACGGACAGGTCCTCCTCCGCATAGATCCCAATGGTTGAAAAGAAAGCGACGCACAGCGGCAGCCAGCCCGCCGTTCCGTCAGGAAAGGTTTTCGATTACAAGTCCGTCCTGCAGCACATGGTCCAGAGCAACGCCTCCGACCTTCACCTCAAGGTCGGACGCCCGCCGACACTGCGCATCGACGGCGCCATGACCGCGACGGAGTCTCCGCCGCTCAAGCAGGAAGACCTGCGGAGCCTGGCCGAGCAGATCATGGGAGCGAAGAACATCAAGGAGTTCTCGGAGCTGAAGGAGTCGGACTTCGCGCTCGCGGTCCCGGGAATCGGACGCTTCCGCGTCAACGCCTACCAGCAGCGCGGAACGATCGCATATGCCTTCCGTACCGTGCCGTTTCAGGCGAAGACGATCTCCGAGCTGAATCTTCCGACGGTGTGCGAGCGCATCGCGATGATGCCGCGCGGACTCGTGCTCGTCACGGGAATTACCGGCTCCGGTAAGTCGACCGCGCTCGCCTCGATGCTCCACTACATCAATCAGCACCGCCACGCGAACGTCATCACCATCGAAGATCCGATCGAGTATCTGCACCGCGATATCAACTGCAGCATCAACCAGCGCGAGGTCGGAACCGACACCGGTAGCTTCGGCCAGGCGCTGCGCCGGGTGCTCCGGCAGGACCCCGACATCATTCTCGTCGGAGAGATCCGCGATCTGGAGACGCTCGACACCGCGCTGAAAGCGGCCGAGACAGGCCACCTCGTTTTTTCGACGCTGCACACGACGGACGCAACCCAGACGGTGAATCGCATCCTGTCTTTCTATCCGCCGCACCAGCAGACCGACGTGCGCTTCATGCTCTCCAACGCGCTCCGGGCGATCGTTTCCCTTCGCCTTGTCAAGCGTGCCGACAAGAAGGGACGGGTGCCTGCTGCCGAGGTGCTCGTCAACAGCGAAGCGGTGCGTGACCAGATGCGGGACATCACCAACGCGCTCAACCTGCCGATGCTGATCCGCGAGGGCGCGGTGCCGTACGGGATGCAGAGCTTCGACCAATCGCTGATGAACTGGTACGAAAAGGGCGTCATCTCGTACGAGGACGCGCTGCAGGCGGCGACGAGCCCATCCGAGTTCGCGCTCAGAATCCAGGGAGTGGCGGCGTCGAGCGATACGTCCTGGGATACGTTCCAGCAGGACGTTACTTAGAGTGTGGTGGGTTGCCCAGGCTTGGTACATACGGCGACTGACGAGCCGTTAGCTGCCAGGCTCAAAGCCGCCTGCCACCTGGCTTACGACCGCGCGACACTACCAGCCGGACGAACGGAACTGCCTCTGTCTTTCCCGTGGATGCCGATTGAACAGTCGTCGAGTAGTGCACCAGGCGGCAGGGAGCTTTCAGCCTCGGAGCTAACAGCTCGTCAGTCGCCGTTCAATGACCCTTGAGATACAGTGAAACCTTCAGCAGGAAATGTTTAAGAAGATTCTGATCGCGAATCGCGGCGAAATCGCTCTCCGCGTCATCCGAGCCTGCCGCGAGCTCGGCGTCCAGACCGTGGCCGTCTACTCCGAAGCCGACCGCGAGTCGCTGCACGTCCGCTTCGCCGACGATGACGTCTGCATCGGACCCGCGCCCGCGCGCGACTCGTATCTCAACATCCCGCGCATCATCGCCGCGGCCGAGATCGCGGGCGCCGACGCCATTCATCCGGGTTACGGATTCCTCGCCGAGAACGCGGAGTTCGCCGAGACCTGCGTCGCGTCCAACATCGCCTTCATCGGGCCGTCGGCGCAGCAGATCCGCGTCATGGGTGACAAAGCGGCCGCGCGAAAGGCGATGCAGGATGTGGGCGTCCCGATCATCCCCGGCACTCCCGGCCCGATCGAGGATCCGGACGAGGCGCTCAGGTTCGCGCATGAAATCGGGTTTCCGGTCATCATCAAGGCTGCCGCGGGCGGCGGCGGAAAGGGAATGCGCGTCGCGACCGACCCCGAGGATTTCGGCCGGTCGCTCCAGCTCGCGCGATCAGAGGCGCTGTCGGCCTTCGGAAATGGCGACGTCTATGTCGAGAAATATCTCGCCAAGCCGCGCCACATCGAGTTCCAGATCATGGGCGACCGCCACGGCAACGTCATCCATCTCGGCGAGCGCGACTGCTCGGTGCAGCGCCGCCACCAGAAGCTCATCGAAGAGGCTCCCAGTCCCGCACTCACCGACAGCCTGCGCGAGAAGATGGGCGAGGCCGCGGTGCGTGGGGCGAAGGCCATCGACTACGTCGGTGCCGGCACGATCGAGATGCTCCTCAACGAGGACAAGTCCTACTACTTCATGGAGATGAACACCCGCATCCAGGTCGAGCACCCGGTGACCGAGATGCTCACGGGCATAGACCTGGTGAAGGAGCAGATCCGTGTCGCGAGCGGTGAGAAGCTCTCCGTGCCGATGCCGGTAGAGCGGCGCGGGCATGTCATCGAGTGTCGCGTCAACGCCGAAGATCCAGCGCGCAATTTCCAGCCGTCACCTGGTCGCATCGATGTGTTCCATCCCCCCGGCGGGCCGGGAGTGCGGCTCGACACCCATGTCTATGCGGGATATTCGGTGCCGCCGTTCTACGATTCACTGCTGGCGAAGCTGATCTGCCAGGGCCGCGACCGCCCCGAGGCGCTCCGCCGTATGCAGGTCGCGCTCGAGAGCTTCATCATCGAGGGCGTCACGACCACCATTCCATTTCTCGCCCGAGTCATGGCCAATCCGCGCTTCAGGGAAGGAGCGGTCGACACCAAGTTCCTCGAGCGCGAAACCGATCTGATGAAGGAGCCAGTTAGTGCGTCTTGATGTGTTCTTTACTCCGGCTGAAGTACGGCCGTCCGATACCACCGGTCGTCTCGTCGCGATCATCGATGTCCTCCGCGCCTCGACTACCGTTGCGGTCGCCCTCGCCAACGGCGCCAAGACGGTACTTCCGTTGCCGACGGCGGACGAAGTCATAATGCGGTCCCGTGATTTCGAGAAATCGTCGGTACGCACGGCGGGCGAGCAGAAGATGCTGCCGATTGCCGGATTCGACTTCGGCAATTCCCCCGGTGCCTTTACTGCTGAGGCGGTGGAGGGAAAGACGATCCTGCTGACCACCTCCAACGGGACACGGGCGCTCCTCGGGGTCCAGGGCGCGCGTGACATTGTCATAGCTTCGTACGTCAACCTCACAGCGGTCCTGACGCTCATGAAGCTGGCGTCGGGGAGCAACACGGACATCACGATCATCTGCGCGGCGGAAGACGGACTCTTCGCTCTGGAAGATGCTGCCTGCGCGGGGCGATTCGTGCGTTCACTCCCGAAGCGCGCCGATGTGGTAATGAACGACGCCGCGGTCGCTTCAGTGCTCGTTGACAAGAAATATGGCGACAACATTGCGAAAATCTTCCAAGACTCGTCCCACGGACAAGCGCTCAAAGCGGCAGGATTTGGTGACGACCTCGCCACCGCCGCGAAGGTGGACTCCTATTCTGTGGTCCCGGTCTATCAGGACCGGCAAATCACCAAAGTCGGGCCAGAGCGCGAGCGATAAGCAGGAGTCCGCGCTCTCCCGCGAGATCCGCGGCATTGCGCTGCTCCTGTTCGCCGTGTTCCTCGGGGGCGCGCTCGCCGCCGAGGGATTTGCGCAGCTCGAGGGGGGAGCGGGACTCAATCGCAACTTCGGTTGGATGGGCGACCTCCTCGCAAAGCCCGTAACCGCGTTTTTCGGCTGGCCGGCCTCGATCCTCCTTCCGCTCGCGCCCGCCGCTCACGCCCTCCGTCTCTTCGGCCGCCTCGGCGAGCGCAAGGACCGCTCGTACATGGTCTTCCTCCTCGGCATCGTTCTGTTGCTGCCGGTGATCTTTGGCCTCGCTCAGGATGGAGCTCGCGAAGCGAGCGGCTGGGCAGGAATCTGGGGAAGCATGGCCGCGTTCTACCTGCTTCAGTTTGCCGGTGGCACCGGGGCCTGGATCGTGATCGCGTTGAGCCTGAGCGCCCTCATGGCCGCCACGCTGTCGTGGAACCCGGTTAGGGTGGTGGTCGGAAAGCGCGTCGTCCACCTGGATGGAACGGCGCCGACGCCCGCCGAGCGAAGAGGACTCGATCCGAAGATGGAGATAGTCGTCACGCCGGCGCCGAAGAGCAGCTCGGTCTCGCTCCTGCCCTTGGCCGAGCCGTCGCCCGAGGAAATGCCGGCCGCCGATCTCTCGCTGATGTACGACTCGCCTGTAACCGTTATCGACGAGACCGGAGTTGCACTGCCAACGACGGTCGAGAAGAAGAGCGCCAAAAAAGCGCGCTCGACCGCGGCCGCCGGCCACGCCGAAAAAATCGCCGCGGAAATCGGAGCAGTCGAAGGGGAAGGGCACTCGTTTACCGACGAAGATCTGCCCTCACCCGACCTTCTCGCTCCGCCCCCGCCGCGAAACACCGACCTCGGCAAGCGCGAGCTCGACGCGATGGGTGTGAAGCTGATGGACGCGCTGCGCACGTTTCGGGTCGAGGGCGAGCTGGTCGGCCGGACCACCGGCCCGGTCGTCACTCAATTCGAGGTAGCGCCCGCCGCGGGCGTCAAAGTCCGGCAGATCGCGAATCTCTCCAACGATCTCGCGCTGGCGATGCGCGCGCAGAGCATACGCATCGTGGCTCCGATTCCGGGGAAGGGAGCAGTCGGCGTCGAGGTTCCCAATCCGAATCCCGAGATGGTCGCGTTTCGCGAGCTGATCGAGTCGCGCGAATTTCAGAACGCTCGCGCCGCCCTGCCAATTGCGCTCGGAAAAGATCTGGAAGGCCGGCCCGTCATCGCCGATCTGGCGAAGATGCCGCACCTCCTCATTGCCGGTGCGACTGGCTCGGGCAAGTCCGTCTGCATCAACACGCTGATCACGAGTCTGGTCTACCGCCACACTCC
>JBGTEZ010000269.1:0-2277 GCA_041747535.1 Gemmatimonadaceae bacterium | reverse complement strand
CGCCCTGAATTTCCGCCGCCGGAACAGTGTGTCCGCGCTTACATCATACGCGGCGACCACCAGCGTCGAGTCACCGCGGCGGAATCTCGCGACCTGCGCGTCCAGTCGCGCGAACGCCCGGGCATAGAGGGGCGCGTACTTTTCCTGCGGAGGAAACTGGTCGATTTCCCAGAGCGAGTCCGTGACGAGGCCGAGGCTGTCGGGCGGCCATGCGGTGAGAAAGAAATGAAAGCCGGGCTCGCGCTCGTGGCCGGTGATGGCCGCGCTCGCCCCGGGGTACATGCTCTGAGACGGCTGCTGCGTCCACTTCTCCGGCCATCCGAATCGAACCGTCAGCTCGGCGAGGTCTCCGCCCCAGCTGATGCCGTGAGGGTTCTTCGCTTCTGACGACAGGGCGGTGTGGAGCACGCGTGAAAAGTGCTCCGTGCGCCGCTCGTTGCCGGGCGTCATCAGCAACGGGTCGGCCATCCACCAGATGCGCGAAAGTCTCTCTTCACGCTCGCCGCAGGGTAGGCGCCGGTATGTCTTGCGGAGATCGGAGTCGAGCAGAGGAGAAACGTTGATCCAGTGGCAGCGCACCGGCGACGGCATTCCATCGAGCGCGAGTGAGAACGCGCTGTCGGCGGCGATGAAATTACCGTTCATGTGCAGCGCATACCCGGTGAGCGCATCGCACCACCATCTCGTCGCGGCGCATCCGCGGGCGACGCCTATCGCCGCGGTGTCGCGAGCCTCGACGAGATAGCGGACGCGCTGGCCGGCAATCCAGTCGTCGTTGGGAACGGCGTTGCCGGCGGCCTCGAGGTCGCGGAGCAGACGCGCGCGCGCGCGCCGAATGTTGTTCCCTTCTTCCGGAACGACGTAGCCCGCCAGTCTGGCGTGCCACTGGCAGAATCTTCCGATGATCAGGCAGTGATCGGGGGCGCCGAGGTAGAAGCGGGGCAACATCTGCCGGCGCTGGGTCTCGAACCTCGCCTGAAGATCGTGGGCGCGGCGCACGACAGCTTCCGAATCCGGAGCCTGGCTCCTGGAATACGAGACGGCGACAGCAGGGGGTTGAGCGGATGCGCTCGCGCTCGACACCGCGAGGCCGAGTGCCGCGGCGGCGCCCACAGCGGCACAGCGCACGCGGCGCTCGATGATCAGGACGCTAGAAGAAGCGGCGTATGACGTATGACAGCACGCTGAAAAGGATCGAGATCAGCAGCATCGACACGAGCGGGATGTACAGCTGCATGCTTTCACGCTGGACCCGGACATCGCCAGGAAGATTTCCGAACCAGCCGAGCCATCCGCGCATCGCCGCGAGACCGACGACAATGAGGACGATGCCGACCGTTACCAGGAGCGAGGCGATGCCCTTGTTGTCCATGCTCAATACTTGTTGCGGGGACGCCCGGGCGCTACTGCCTGCGGCCACAGAAACGCTTAAAGGGGATGCAAGTAACGAGTGATCAGTTTTGAGTCATCAGTTAATCAGTGGTTGTCAGTAAGCAGACCCACTGATAACCACTGAGCACTGATCAGCTCATTACTGCTCACTCGTTACTTGCATCCGTTATCGGGGGCGCCGGACCATCGAAGAATCCGCGCTATCCCCTACGACTAACCAGAATGTTGTCGAGCGCATTCCAGGCCAGAAGCGCGCACTTTACCCGGGCCGGAAACCGCGACACCCCCGAAAGCGCGCGCAGCGAGCCGAGGCTCTTGTCGGTGGCAGCGGTGACGTCTCCGAGCATGAGATCTCGAAACCGGCTGCGAATGGCGTCGACCTCGGATGCGCTCTTTCCCTCGACGATCTGGGTCATCATCGAAGCGGAAGCCAGGGAGATCGAGCAGCCGCGGCCCGAGAACCGGAGCTCGCCAACCTTGTCCCCGGCGAAGTTCACCTGAAGATCGATCTCGTCCCCGCAGAGCGGATTCCGCATCTCCGCCGACGCATCGGGGTTGGCGAGGGTGCCCTTGTTGCGAGGGCGCCGGTAGTGGTCGAGGATCATCTCCTGATACAGAGCGGCGATATCCGCCGCGGTCTCAGGCCGGGACATAACCAAAGATGTCGCGCGCCTTCATGATCCCCGCGAGTAGCGCGTCGACGTCTTCCTCGTCGTTGTAGACGTAGAACGAAGCGCGCGCCGTCGCCGTGAGATTCAGCCGGCGCATGAGCGGCTGGGCGCAGTGATGCCCGGCCCGGATGCAAACCCCCTCGCCGTCGAGGATCGTGGCGAGGTCGTGCGGGTGAACATCTTCCAGAGTGAAGCTGACGACTCCGCTTCGCTC
>JBGTEZ010000268.1:0-2775 GCA_041747535.1 Gemmatimonadaceae bacterium | reverse complement strand
GAGACGGCGGATCTGCTGACCCCTGTGCTGGCCTCGGTACCGCTGCAGCTGCTCGCGTACTACATCGCCGTCAAGCGCGGGGCGAACGTCGACCAGCCGCGCAACCTCGCCAAGTCGGTGACGGTCGAGTAGCCTGCGAGTTCTACTTCAGCGGGTATCCCGCGCTCAGGTCCGGATCGATGGACGGAGCGCCGGGAGCATCGAGCGGGGCTTTCTCTTGCTCGCCGGTTTCCACCAGACCGATACGCCTGAAAAAGTAGATTGGATGGCCGAAAAGGCCGCCGGTCTCAGGCTGTTCGCGGACGGGGACGGGAAGATGAATCTCGGACTCACTGACGTGGGTGGCGCCGTCCTGGTGGTGTCCCAGTTCACGCTCTACGGAAACGCCGACAAGGGAAAGCGGCCGAGCTTCATTGATGCCGCGCGACCCGAGATCGCAATCCCGCTGTACGAGCGCTTCGTGGCGGCGCTGCGCGAGCGAGGGCTCAGAGTGGAAACCGGCGAGTTCGGCGCGATGATGGAAGTCGAGCTGGTGAACGATGGGCCGGTGACGCTGTGGCTCGAGCGATGAGCGCTCCGCGTGTGATTCTCGCATCGTCGTCGCCGCGGCGGCACGATCTGCTCGAGCTGATCGGGATCAGGCACGAGGTGATTCCGGCGAACATCGACGAGAGCATTCGCGGACGCGAGTCGCCAACGAAGCACGCCGAGCGGCTGGCGCGCGAGAAGGCCGGTGCGATTGCCAGTCGCCATCCGGAGTCAGTCGCGATTGGGGCTGACACGATCGTCCTCATCGGCAAAAAGATCCTCGGCAAGCCGGCCAACAGCGTGGATGCGGGATCGATGCTGACGCTTCTCAGCGGTCGTGAGCATACCGTTGTGACCGCGGTTGCGGTGGCGCGGGGGAAGCGGATCGCGTCCGCGGTCGAGAAAGTATCTGTGACGTTCCGCGAGCTGAGCGATGACGAGATCGATGCCTACATCGCGACCGGTGAGCCTATGGACAAGGCCGGCGCGTATGGCATACAGGGTTATGGCGCGACGATCGTGGAGCGTATCGAGGGCGACTACTTCGCGGTGATGGGGCTTCCTCTCGTCAGGCTTATTTCGCTGCTGTCAGAGGTTGGCATGCGGTACCGGTTTGGTTCGGTCGGCTCTAGCTGAGCCTCAAGGAGTGCGGGCTGTTGACCTATGCGGAAAAGAGGACCAACTGCCATTGCTGATCTTCGACTAAGTGCGGACGGAGGACTAATTACGGATTACCGACCTTCCCTGCGCATCAGCCTGCCGCGCTCGCGAGGGATTATTGCCAGCAACAAACGGCGCATTTCCTCCAGGCGGTCCAGTCTGTCTCGAACGACCGGTTTTCCCAGAACAGGCTCTGCAGAGCGGTACCAGCTCATGCTCTCCCTCACCGAGCCTAGTGCATACTCGAAAATCCTGGCGCGGTCGCGCCCCGAGCTCCTCGAGTAGCCCTCCGCAATGTTCGCCGCGATTGAGCTAACCGCGGCGTAAAGCTGTGCCGAGAGCGATTCGGTTACTGGATGACGACGCAGTTTGTCACAATCGATCCAGGAGTCTGGAACCAAGTCGCGCGCGATCTGGTAAACGCGCATGCGAGCGAGGGGATCGCGTCCGGTTTCTTCGGTTGCAGGCGGCGAGTGAGACATGACGATTCATCGTACTTGCCGCTGCGTCTGAACGCGGTTTCAAAGCGCTGCCTGGATAAGCGGTTCCTTGCAATCGTTGTCTGCGATCCGCAGTAGGTCCTCGGTCCGCACTTAGTCGAAGATCAGCAATGGCAGTTGGTCCTCTTTTCCGCATAGGTCAACAGTCCGCAACACTTCTATCAATGCGTTACCGAGGACTGCCGCAGCATCTCGTTCGCGCGCTCGACCACCCGCCGCTCCCCTTCAAAGGCAAGCTGGCCGGCCGCCTCGTCAATAGGCACCCACCGCGCTTCGTTTACTTCGGCGTCGTGATCCCGCGTGTCTCCGCTCACGTACTCTAGCAGATAGAAGTGGACGTGCTTGTGGAAGCGCACGCGGATTCCGCGCTCCAGCCCGGCGTACCAGTACTCGATGGTCTCGATGTGCGCGGTGACGCGCGTTTCGACTCCCGCCTCTTCGCGTGCTTCGCGCACGGCCGTGACCTGGGGTGTCTCGCCCGGATCGACCAATCCCTTGGGAAGCTGCCACCGGCGCTGCGCCCCGACGGAGATGATCGCGATCTCGATCTGTCCTTCGGCCCCGTCGCGGCGAAACACGACACCTCCGGACGAAGTCTGATCCCGAACAGGAACCTTGATGCCGGGCGATTTTCCAGCCGTCACGGTGTTTGCGCCCCCGCATAGCGGTCGCGCCACACCTCCACCTTTTCCAGAACGTCGCGAGTCTCGATTCGCTTCATCCTCCCAGGACGATTTTCCATCGATATTGGATAATCCTCGCCGGGATCACCGTAGGCGTCGACGATCAGATCGTGGAAGCGCCGGTATGGCCCGGTGCGCTTGGGATTTGTGTAGCCCATGAGACTGATAACGGGGCGGTCGAGCGCGACGCTCATGTGAAGCGGACCGGTATCCGGCGACAGGACCAGGGAGGACGCGTCGAGTATGGACACCAGCCTGCGAAATCCGCTCCCCAGCTCCGAGCGCGGCTTCGATTTCGCCAGCTCCATCACCGTCCGCTCGGCGGCGAGCTCACGTTCCGACCTCCCGCCAACGAGCACAACCTGCATGCCGTAGGTGTCGTCCAGCGCGTCGACGACTTCGGC
>JBGTEZ010000267.1:0-5903 GCA_041747535.1 Gemmatimonadaceae bacterium | reverse complement strand
TGTGCCGGAGATCGTGATGATACCGGGATCGGATGGAGTGCAGATACCCGCGCACATCTATCGTCCGAGCGACATGAAGGCGCAGTCGAACGGCGCCGCGGTGATCTTCGTTCACGGCGCCGGCTACCTGCACAACGTCGGGCATTTCTGGTCGTCTTATCCGCGCGAGTACATGTTCAATCAGCTGCTAGCCTCGAAGGGCTACACCGTTCTCGACCTGGATTACCGCGGCTCGGACGGATATGGGCGGGACTGGCGCACGGCGATCTATCGCTTCATGGGCGGGCGGGACCTGCAGGACCACGTCGATGCGTCGCGATATCTCACGAAGAATTTCGGAATCGGCCCCGAGCGAGTGGGCATCTACGGCGGCAGCTACGGCGGATTCATCACGCTGATGGGACTGTTTACGCACCCGAAGCTGTTCGGCGCCGGAGCCGCGCTCAGAAGCGTCACCGACTGGGCTCACTACAATCAGGGCTATACCTCGAACATCCTGAACGTTCCGCAGACCGACACGCTTGCTTACTACCGGTCGTCGCCGATCTATTTCGCCGAGGGGTTGGAAGACCCGCTGCTCATGGCGCACGGCATGGTGGATGTGAACGTTCACTTTCAGGACATCGTGCGACTCACCCAGAGATTGATCGAGCTGGGGAAAACGCGGTGGGAGCTGGCGGCCTATCCGGTCGAGGATCACGCGTTCGTCAGGCCGTCGTCGTGGACCGATGAGTACCGTCGCATCTTCGAGCTGTTCGAGCGGTACCTGCCAGCGGCGGCGACAGGGCGATGATCGCTCGCTTCCGCTCGTCGCTCTCGCGGCTGGGCGCCGTCCTACGCGCCGTGGCGGGTGCGCCGGACTACGCGCGATACCTGGCACACATGCGCTCCGCCCATCCCCGCGCCCGGATCATGACGGAGACGGAGTTCAATCGTTCGCGATTGGTCGCCCGCTATGACTCGGTCGGCTCGAGGTGCTGCTAGCGCAAACTTTCCGCGGTTCATTTGATGTCGAAACGAACTCCGGCATTGGCGACGCGGCCCTCGAGGGGTCCCCATACGTCAGTCGTCCATCGCCCCCCGAGTCCGCGCGCGGGTAGCACGAGCGGATCGTACTTCGTCTGTCGATATCCCAGAAGATTCTCGGCGTTGATGAACCATCGAGTCGCACCGAACCGTCGCTCAGCGAGCGCCCCGATGTGGACGTACGGCTTGCTCCGGTTCCGGTAGGGATTGTCATCGAGCGTTTGCACACCCGTGTAATAGACCTCGAGCCCGGCGCGCGCTCGCCCATCCTGCTCCCACATGGTCACGATCCCCGCCTGATGCCTGGGCGTGAGGGGAGCATCTCGCCTGACGCCGGTCTCCGGATCCTGCTCCGTCGATCGCACGAAGGTGTATGACCCAGTCACGTGGAATGGTTCGGGATTCCAGCGCACGAGCAGTTCCGCACCTGCCGTGCGCGTCGGCCCGCTCAGGTTCAGCAATTCCACGCGATCGAGCCCGCCGCTAGCCGCTCGCGCGCCAACGGGATGATCCACGACCGAACCGAAGACCGTCGCGTTGAGCTCGATCACGCCGACTGTCCTGCCGAGATCGATCGACGCGCTGCGCGCTCGTTCCTCGCCGATGCCTTGCAGCGGCTCGAGTGGTGCAAGCCCGATGACTTCAGTCTCCTCAGTGAACGGCGACGGCGCGAAATACCCTCCCCCGCCTGACACCCGTAACGTCCACGTTGGCCCTACCCTGAGCAGCACCGAAAGCCGTGGCGCCAGCTGGGCTCCATACTCGCTGTGCTGATCGACGCGAACGCTCGCCGTGAGAGATAGCGACGGGGTCAGCGTCAATGTGTTCTGCGCGAAGACCGCCGGCGTGGTGAAGCGGTAGTCGAAGCCTGCCACATCATTCGCATCGTAGCGCTCCTGCTGGATCGCCGCTCCGACCACCCACAATGAGACGCCACGCGGAATCGTCAGCGACGTCTCTCCCAGCCAGGTCATGTGCCGATCGCGCTCCCGCACGCCGCCGAACGTATGGCTGTGTCGCTGCGCGGCCGCGGCTCCGCGAACGGAGAGGATGGTGCTCTCCCCGAGGAGAAAGCCTCCAACGAGCCCTCCGTCGTACCGATTCGTCCGCAGGTTCTCGGGGAACGCACCCCCGCCCGGAACCGTCGCGCCATCGGTGGTTCCACCTTCGCGTATTTCGATCGTGGTCCCGGCCGTGAGCATCAGCGAATGGCCTCCAGGACTCGTCCAGAACGCTCGCGGTCGGATCACCGCTCTTTCGTAACCGGGCAAGTCTGTCCATCCGTCGTCGTCACGATCGACCTGCGATTGGCGATGCCCACCAGTGAGCAGTGTGTACCCCCACCGATCGGTAAGCTGTCGGGACATGAACCCGATCGCATCTGTTCCACCGAGCGTTGTCTGGTTGAGAAGAACCTCGGTGGCGCCGTCCTCTTCTGGCCGCCGCGAGATGAGATTGATGACTCCTCCGAGTGCCGAACTCCCGTACAGAGCGGAAGCGACTCCCTTGATGATCTCGACACCGCCCAGATCCATCGGCGGGATCTGAAGCAGCCCAAGTCCGCCGGTCTGGCCGCCATAAAGAGGAAGTCCATCGGCAAGGATCTGTGTGTAGCGCCCGCGCAGCCCCTGAATGCGAACCGCGGCACCACCGAGCGATGGAGACGTTGTCTGGACACGCATCCCGGATGTCTCGTTGAGCATCATGGTGATGTCGCCCGGAGTCATCAACAGCTTCTCCTCGACTTCCTCCGCGGCGAGAACCTCGACACGCAGTGGCTCATCCTCGATGCGCTTTCCGCTGCGCGTCGCCGAGACCATGACGCCCGACAGCTCCACCGGTTGCGGCATGAGGGAGATGACGACCGTTGTATCCAGTCCGGCTTGCATGGTCACCCGCAGACTATCAGGCTTGAAGCCGATCCTGCTCGCGACCACCCAGTGTACACCTGGATCGAGCCGCAGGATGACGATCCCCAGACTATCGGTTGTGCGCGCGACCTCGGCGACTCGAACTCTCACGCCTTCGAGTAGCATTGTATCCTGGCGGACCACCACTGTCACGGTAGCCGTGCTGTCGGCGCTGGCGATTGTCGTGTCCTGCGCGGCGAGGGGAAGAGCTACCGCCAACGCCAGGAGGAGTGCCGTGTGCGAAAAAGCCATCGTGAACATGGTGTGCAAGGAATCCTGTTGCGCGCGTCCTACAAATAGACCTACTCTAATGAGCATAAAATGAAAATTCCGTCGCGCGCCTTCATAGCCTACTCGATAATGATCTCGGCGGTTGCCCTAGCCGCCTGCGGAGGTGAATCCGCCCCAGACGGCTCGATGACCTCCACCGACGCGGTTTCGGTTGCGGGGTCGCCCGGACCACCGACGATGGACCGGCCCACGGCGAACGAGGCAGACATGTCCGGTCGCCGCGAGATGATGGCCCAGCAGCAAAAGATCGCGCAGGCAGGGGGCGGCGCTATGGGCGAGGCGACGGCGATTGCACCCGAGCAGGCGCCCGGCCAGGATCCGTTCCAGAGCATGGGCCAGTTCAACACCGGCGCGACATCGATGATGATCCGCACCGGACAGGCCTTCATCGAAGTTGAGCAGCTCGACCCGGCCGTCCTCAAGGTTCGCCAGCTGGCGGCACAGGTTGGCGGCTTCATCGCCAATTCTTCCATCACCGGCGGCAAGGATCAGATCCGGCAGGCGACGTTCGAGCTCAAGATTCCCGCTGGAAAATACGACGAAGCTGTCGGCTCGCTCTCGAGAATCGGAAAGGTTGAAACGGTCTCATCGAGCGCGCAGGATGTCGGAGAGGAGTTCGTTGACATCACTGCCCGGGTGACGAACGCGAAGCGGCTCGAGGAACGGCTGATCAGTCTACTCGCAAACCGAACGGGAAAACTGGAAGATGTTCTGCGCGTCGAGCGGGAGCTCGCCCGCGTGCGGGAGGAGATCGAGCGCTACGAAGGCCGGCTGCGCTATCTGAGCGCCCGCGTCGCAATGAGCACGCTGACCATCACCGTGCACGAGCCGGGTCCGATACTCGGGAACAACCCCGGTGAAAATCCGATCGCCGAGGCCCTGCGCCGCGCGTGGAGAAACTTCGTCGGGCTGATCGCCGGCCTTATCGCATCACTCGGCGTGCTCATTCCGCTCGCCGCGCTCGCCTTCGCGGGCTGGGTCGGATATCGCCGGTGGAGGAAAAGCCGAGCGGGGTGATTTATCGGGGAAGGTCCCGATTGTACCACCAGATGGAGCGGGAGAGGGACTTGTAGGCGGTGTTGAGCTGCCTCGCGCCCCAGAAGATTCCACCCGCCCCGGCGATCATCAGCATTGGTGTGGCGGCGCTGTTAGCGTTGTTGGTCGCTGCAATTACTCCAACGCCGAGCGTCAGAGCGCCGACGGCGGTTGCCAGTGCGCCCGGCCGGTGGCTCGCCCGAAACAGTTTCGCTTCAGTTTCGGCGCGGGCCGATCCGGCGACGAGCTTCTCGACATTGGCGCTCTTGAAGACTCCAGTGGTGCCGACTATCAGCCCATCGACTCCGCGCAGAATCCTGACGCGCCCCCAGCTCGACTCGAGCCGGAGCGCGCGCTCGTCATAGGTGTTCGGATTTTCGTCATGCGTGGCTGCCGCTGCGGAAGCGGCCGCGACGGCTTCGCCCCACTTGGAGCCGGTAACGGTGAGATCGCCCTTCTCCGATTGTGCGGAAGCAGGCGCGGGGGACACGAGAGAGACAGCGCCTGCGAGGCAGAGCGCGAAGAGAGCTTTGGGCATATTCCATCGACTGTTTGGCCGGGAAGGTCGTAACCCGCTATCGCGCGTAATCGCGGTTGTACCACCATATCGACCGCGCCAGGGCACTGGCGGCCCTGTTCAGCTGGACGCCGCCATAGACCATGAGCACCGTCCCGGCAGCCACGGCGGTCCAGGCGGGGACCGCCACGTTCGCATCGATCCCATCCATTCGCGCAACTCCTCCACCGACGCCCCAGGCGACGAGACCAAGAGCTAGCACGATCGAGCCTCGCCTGGAGCTCCGGTTGAACTCTCGTGCCTCGCTCACCGCATTCGGCGATGCTCCGACTGCGGCGGCGAGATCGAGACCGCGAAACCCGCCAATCTTCCCCACCACGGCTCCATCGCGGCCGCGAACGAGTAAGTGATTCCCCCATCGACTTTCAACCCGTAGCGCCTGCGCGTCGTACTGAGTCGGCTCCAGTAGTTGCTGACCTTGCATCGTTGTCACTCCTCCAAGCAGTACCAACCCCGCCAACCAAATCCCGCGCAAGAATCGCGACATCGCCATGCCTCCTCTAGCGGTAAACGATCGTAGCGCGCCCGTTCAGTGCGGCGCCCTTGAAAATGACGTGCGTGTTTCCCGGATAGTTGTATCCTGCATTTTCCTGCGCGACGGCAGCACCGACGAAATCGTCATTCGTTTTGAGCCATGCCCCGGGATTCTCGAAGAGCACGGCAAGGAAGGCCCCGGCCACCACGTACCACGGCGCCTTCGGCACCAGCTTCAGCGCGACCGTGGACGTCGCAGCGGACGTCGATTTCAGAAAGCTGATCACGACATCGCTGTCCAGCTTGAGCACGCATGAAGTATCGTCGTCCTCCCAGAACAGGACATGGAATCCGTCCTGGAACTTGCTGTTGAACGCCGCCACTTCGTCCGCCGAGAAGAGCATTACCTGGCCATCCCAGAAGCCGCCGTTCTGGTCGAACACCTTCCGGTAGTCAAACGCCTGAGCACCCGAGCAGGACAGATCATCGCCATTTCTGGGGTTGTTCTGATCGGTCGGCCCATGGATGTGAACCTCTATCTCCGGATCCCCGCGAGTAAACGGCTCGTGTACATCGAGAATGCGCGAGAA
>JBGTEZ010000266.1:0-3610 GCA_041747535.1 Gemmatimonadaceae bacterium | reverse complement strand
GATTGCAAAGGAATGGGGATAGCTGCTCGTCAGCAGAGTAAGGGCGCGATTCTCGAAAACGAGATCTTCGCGAACGAGCTATCAGGTATCGGCATTTCGGACGCGAGCACTGCCTCTATCTCGGACAACCACGTCCATGCCAACAAACAAGCGGGCGTTTTCATCTACGACGGCGGAGCGGGCGTTATCGAAAAAAATCTGATCGAGAACAACGGCTATGACGGCGCTCTCGTTCAGGAGGGTGCAAATCCACAATTCCGAAACAACCAGTTTATCAATAACGGAGGGTTCGGCATCCGAGTGGAAGCAGGCGCGGCAGGAGTTTTCGAGCACAACGAGATCCAGGGCAATCAAGGTGGAGATAAGAAGGTCCACCCCGAGGCAAAGGTGCGGTGGAAAGACTAAGTCTTTCTTAACCGGTCCGCGCCCTTTGCGACCATGCCTTAAGCGTTGCGCGTAAAGCGATCAGCCATCTGTTGCGTGACACTGTTGTTTTTGCTGAGCGAGATTTCCAACGCGACAGGAATACCACTGTTGTTCGAGACAGCTGCTCACGTCGCGGTGCAGCCCGCTCTTGCGGCAATTTCCGGCGCGAACGATCCCTGCAAGCGATTAGCCAAATACGCCGCCACCTCCCCTACATCGACGCCGAGCTCGCAGCGATGATCGCCGGTCTCGAGAATTGCCAATTCTTTATACAGACCGAAAACATCCAAAACCTTCTACTCCAGGCAGGCAGTACCCTTGTGCCCCTCTCGCATCCTTTCGCCGATTACTGCGACCGTTGCCGCTCGCTCGCCGCGTACTCGGCGCGGTTAGCTCACGCGTACGCGTGAAAGATCGGCACTTTCGATCAACCACCGGCACTCCCACGGCTGGCTCGTTGACGCCGTCGGCTGTATTCGTGCGGGATGCGACCGCTTCGATATTCGATCAACGTCACACTGGACGGGTGCTGCGATCATCGTGAAGGGGTCCCGGACAAAGAGTTGCATCGGCACGCGACCGAGAACTTGCGCCAGGCCGATGCCTCCTCTTTGGCCGTGTGACTTATCAGATGATGGAGGCAGCGTTTCGGCCGGCGTGGACGGGAGAAATGCCCGATTGGATGGAACCCTTCCGTCGCACGATCGACGCGGCAAAGAAGTATGTCGTGTCGGGCACCCTGGACCGGGTCGATTGGAACGGTCCGAGCCGGACTGGCATCAGCTCGTGCGCGGGGATCTGGGGATGGCCGTGCAGCAGCTGAAGCAGGCGCTGGCTCGCTTTGTAACTGGCCTCCCCCTCCCAAACTGACGATATTCCCAGCGGTGGAGGCCAGTCACAAACGAGCCAGCCGGCGCGTATCCTCACGCCGGGAGCGCACCGACCTGCCTGCGTGGGTAGGCACGGACTGCCAGCACGTGCGTTAGATTGATAGCGAAAAGGAACTGCAGATGGATCGGGCCGCGGCACTCCGCCTGCCCTCGCGGTTCGTCGTGCCTCCTCACGTCTCGGCCGTCATCCTCAAACGGGTCGTAGATTTCTATCTCTTGCGGCCCCCCGTCTGTCGTTCCTTAGAGATATCAATCTAGGAGCCGGGTAAGGGACTGTTCGTGGGCGGCGTGAAGCTCCCGCTGGCGTTGACGGAGCTGGGATTGATCGATGAGTACGAGTTCGTGGTGCAGCCCAGGCTGGTGGGCCACGGGCCGACGTTGTTCGCGGGGCTATCGAAGCGTGTCGACTTGAGGCTCGTGAGCCGGCAGGAGTTCGGCTCAGGGGCGGTGGCGATGCGGTACGAGCCTCGGGTTACCTAGAGGCGCCTGCCGGAATCGAACCGGCGTAAACGGCTTTGCAGGCATCCGTCTATGGCCCATCCAGGGTCCCTCAGGCATGAACCGTGCGGCCGAGGTCTTGTGCTTACCTCTGGCTATGTCGAAGCGCAAACGCTGCATCTTGTGCCGGGAGCGAGGCAAGCTGCATAAGGAGCACTTATGGCCTGAGTGGGCGGACAGCTGTTCGTCGGGGCAGGCCCCGTTAGCCACGTGAAGACTTTTGAGAACGCGGAGCTGCGCCTGCGTTCACGGAGCGGCACTACGACAAGAAGAAAGTAGACCGAACCACGGGGGCCGGACATCAGATAATCTTCCTTCTTATCGAATGACTTTAGTGATGATGTGCCCGGCTGCGCCGCCCGGGTACGTGTAAGGCGCGCCGATTTCACAGCCGCATCTTTGCCAGAAAGCGGCAGAGTCCTGCACTGCGACGGCGACAATCCTTTTGACTTTGATGGTCCCCAGAGTTTCTATCACCCCCTCGTATAAGAGGCGGCCGATACCCTTGCCCCGCTGTTCGGGACTGACGCATAGATCATGGATATACAGAGTTGTTTCGCCGCCCGTGACAGCAGGAAGTTGCTTGCCAAACTCTTTATACGTATCCGGGACCGGATAGGTAAGAAGGTAGCCTGCTAAATCTTCATCGTACGAAGCGGTAAAGCAGGTGGTAGGGGAAAGAGTCAGTATGCTCTCAAACAGCGCAACCGGTTCATGCAGGGAAACATCGTAAGAGCGCGCCTGCAATTGCATGATGCCGGGCAGGTCTTCCGGATGGGCAATCCGTATTACGGTTTCAGGTTCCATCATTTAACGCGCTCTTCTTCGAGGCCGTCAGCGGACTTCGCGGGCGTGCTGAGCGTGCCCGAATGGGGCAGACGAGCTTCAGCGGCGTGGCCACAGCGCATTCCTACCATGCGATGCGGAAGGTCGAGGCGCTCCCCCATCTTGTTCTCCATGTCGCTGGGCACCACATCGACGACGAAGACCGCCCCCATATGAGTTCGACGCCGGGGTCATCGGCGGTGCTTATTTGAGGTTGGCCGACTCCCCGCCCTTACTCTTAGGGCGGTGGAAACTCCCGCGCCGTCTGGCGGAGGACCACGACCCCCAGGACAGCCAGGATCGCGAGGGCGAAGACGAACGCCAGCCCGATTACAAAGACACCGCTTCGTCGCGGACGGGTGGAACCCCCGGGCCGGTGAGCTACCGTCTCGTCCGTGTGCGGAATAGTCGGATGCCACGGCAGGGTCGATGAGCGTGCGACCGAGCGGATGCTCGACCGGCTCGTTCACCGCGGCCCCGACGACGAGGGCTCGGTGCGCGTCACCGGCTCCTGGCTAGGCCACCGGCGGCTGTCGATCGTCGACGTGGAGGGAGGCCGCCAGCCGCTGTTCAGCCCGTCCGGCAAGCTTTACCTGGTCGGCAACGGCGAGGTGTACAACCACGACGAGATTCGGGCCACGCTGCGCGACCGCGATTACGCTACGGCCTCGGACAACGAGGTGGCCCTCAAGCTGATCGCCGAGCGCGGCCCGAATGCCCTCGGCGACGTGCTCGGCATGTTCGCCTTCCTTGTGGCCGGCGACGACGGCACGTTCATCGCCGCCCGCGATCCGGTGGGCATAAAGCCCCTCTACTGGGCCCAGCGCGACGGCGAGGTGCGCTTCGCCTCCGAGCTACGCGCCTTCGACCGCGAATGGCTGGGAGACGTCGAGGCCTTTCCGCCCGGCTTCCACTGGACGCCGAAGGGCGGCCTCGAGTGCTTCCGCGCCGCCGTGCCGGAGGAGGGCGTG
>JBGTEZ010000265.1:0-8756 GCA_041747535.1 Gemmatimonadaceae bacterium | reverse complement strand
GCCCGAGCGCGCGCGCGATGGAGCGCCCGAGCGAAGTCTTGCCGACGCCGGGCGGGCCGACCAGGCAGAGTATCTGTCCGTCGAGACGTCCCACCAGCGACATCACGGCGATGAAGTCGAGGATGCGATCCTTGACCTCGTCGAGGCCGTAGTGGTCGGCGTCGAGTATCGCCCGCGCGTGGGCCACATCGAGGACCTCATCGGTGCGCTCGGTCCACGGGATCGCCACGATCCAATCGACGAAGTTGCGCGCGACCGTGAATTCCGGAGACATCGGTGGCATCCGCCGAAGCTTCCGCAGCTCGCGAAGAGTCCTCTCTTCGACCTGAGGGGGAAGGGCCTTCTTCTTGATCTGCCCCTCGAGCTCGGCGAAGTCGTCGCCGTCCTCCTCGCCCAGCTCGCGGTGGATCACCCGCAGCTGCTCCTGCAGGTAGAACTCGCGCTGGTTCTGGAACATCGCGCCGCGCACGTCGTCGTCGATCTTCCGCTCGAGCCGCAGGAGCTCGATTTCGCCCGTCAGCAGCTCGCCAAGCATCTCGAGCAGGTGCTTCAGCGTGTCGGCCTCGAGCAGCGACTGGCGCACCTCGAACCTGACGGCGACGTGAGCGGCGATTCCGAAGGTCCGCCGCTCCGGGGTCTCGGTGCTCTGGAGAATCGCGACGATCTCGGCGGGAATCCGGCGGTGCAGGTTGACGTACTCCTCGAAGGAGTTCATCACGCGCCTGCTCAGCGCTTCAGTCTCGGGGTCCGTGCCCCCGGCGCCGTCGAACGGGAACGGTGTCGCGGCGGCGCGCAGAGTCGAGCCGGAGGGGATGTAGCGCGTGACCTTCGCGCGGGCGATCCCTTCCACGAGCACGCGCGTTGTTCCGGTGGGGAGCCTCGACACCTGAACGACTCGCCCGAGCACGCCGGTGCGATGCAGATCGGCCGCTGCCGGCTCCTGTTTCTCGCCGTCGCGCTGGGCAACCAGCAGTATGAGCTTGTCCTCGGCGAGGGCGGCCTCGATGGCCGCGAGGGACGCCGGGCGGCCAACGAGGAGAGGTATCACGACATACGGAAAGATCACGACGTCGCGCAGCGGCAGGACCGGGATGCGGTCCGAGGCCGTAATGCTCTCGTTGTCCCGCTGGAAGGTTTGCGGCACTAGGTCAGGAGAGTGGGACTAAGAGGGTGAACTGCAAGAGCAACTGAACACGAGGTCCGCTGGTCGCTGAACGCTAACCGCGGATCGCTGCAAACTGTAGGGACGTTCTTGTGCAACAATGGAAGCGCGATCCCCCTCCCGGAATGCCAACAGTGACGTCCCGACGGCAGTGGAGCGAAGAGCGGTGAGCGTTAAGCGATCAGCGGACCTCGTGTTCCGTTGCATTTCCCCGGCGAGTTTCGCAGTGCCAACAAGGCCGCCGCGAACCCTACGCTTCTTTCTTCCGCCTGATGGGGGAGATCTCGAGCAGCGGCTGTGTCCCGTTGGTGATGCACGACTCGGTCACCTTCACCTCGACCACGTCCTCGCGGCCCGGAAGGTCGAACATGACCTCCATCAGGACCTCTTCGAGAATCGCGCGGAGGCCGCGCGCGCCGGTGCCGCGCTTGAGCGCCTTGGTCGCGATCGCGACGAGCGCCCCTTCGTCGAAGGTGATCTTCACATCTTCCAGTCCGAAGAGCTTCGCGTACTGCTTGGTGAGCGCGTTCTTCGGCTCCTTGAGGATGCGGACCAGCGCTTCTTCATCCAGGCCCTCGAGGGCGACCGTCACCGGGAGGCGGCCGACAAGCTCGGGGATCAGACCATAGCGAAGGAGATCGTCCGGCTCCACTTCGCTGAACAGCTTGGTCTGCTCGAGCTTCTTGTCGCGCGCCTTGGCGCCGTTGAAGCCGATCTGCCGGCGGCCCGTGCGGGCCTCGATGATCTTCTCGAGGCCGTCGAAGGCGCCACCGCAGATGAAGAGAATGTCCTTCGTGTTGAGCTGGATGTACTCCTGCTGCGGGTGCTTCCGTCCGCCCTGCGGTGGAACCGAGGCGACAGTGCCCTCGATGATCTTGAGCAGGGCCTGCTGGACGCCCTCGCCCGAGACATCGCGGGTGATGCTCGGGTTCTCCGATTTCCGCGCGATCTTGTCGATCTCGTCGATGTACACGATCCCGCGCTCGCACTCGGCGACGTTGAAGTCGCCCGCCTGCAGCAGGCGGACGAGAATGTTCTCGACGTCTTCGCCGACGTAGCCGGCCTCGGTGAGCGTCGTGGCGTCGGCGATGGTGAAGGGAACGTCGAGAATTCTGGCGAGAGTCCGGGCGAGGAGGGTCTTGCCGACTCCGGTTGGCCCGATGAGGAGGATGTTCGACTTGTCGAGCTCGACGTCATCGTCCTTGAGGGACGTCGAATTGATGCGCTTGTAGTGGTTGTAAACCGATACTGCCAGTGCCTTCTTCGCGTGCTCCTGCCCGATCACGTACTGGTCGAGGACGTCCTTGATCTCCTGCGGCGCCGGGACCTGGGTTATCGCCTCCGCTACCTCGCGCTCTTCGTCTTCCGCCAGGATCTCGTTACAGAGCGCGATGCACTCGTTGCAGATGTAGACGGACGGGCCGGAAATGAACTTCCGGACCGAGTCCTTGGACTTTCCGCAGAAGGAGCAACGAAGGTGTTTCTCTTGCGACATTTGATCGACGGGAACGGGGTGATGCCGGCGGGCAAATCCGGGCACCGAGGCCCGACCTAAAGATACCTAACAGCGGGTCCGAAAACGGTCAAGCAAAGCCTGACACGAAAGCTTGACTTGTGAAGATTTTCACAAGTAACATGGGGATCCCGCGGGGGCTCACCCGGGATTCTGGGCGGTTGCGGGATCCATCAACGCGCTTACGCTTTCTTGAGGGCTTCCTCCATCTCGCCACGGTACGAGATGACGTTGTCGATCAGCCCGTATTCCTTGGCCTCTTCCGCCGACATGAACCGGTCGCGGTCGGTATCCCGCTCGATGCGCTCGACGGGCTGCCCGGTGTGCTTGCCCATCAGCTGGTTCATCTGCGACCGCAGGTGGAGGATCTCCTTGGCCTGGATCTCAATGTCCGAAGCCGTACCCCCACCGCCTCCCTGGGACGGCTGGTGGATCATGATGCGTGAGTGGGGCAGAGCGGATCTCTTGCCGGGCCTCCCCGCCGCCAGCAGGAACGCGCCCATGCTCGCCGCGAGTCCCATGCAGTTCGTGTTCACCGGTGATTTGAGGAACTGCATCGTGTCGTAGATCGCGAGCCCCGCCGACACGCTGCCGCCCGGAGAGTTGATGTAGATGTGGATGTCGCGCTCGGGATTGTCCGATTCAAGGAACAGGAGCTGGGCAATCACGATATTGGCGACGTCGTCGTTGATCGACGTCCCGAGGAAGATGATCCGGTCCATGAGGAGCCGGGAGAAAACGTCGTAGGTGCGCTCACCGCGGCTCGAGCGCTCGATGACGTAGGGCGTATAAATGGTCGGCATGTCTTCCTCTTCCTCTCGTTTAGGCATTTGGCAAAACGTCGTTCCTCTCCAGCAGCCACTTGAAGACGTTGTCCTCGGTAATGCTGCGCTCCATCTCCTTCAACCTGCCGCTCTTCTCGAGCTGGGCGTAGATCTGCCCCGGATTCATCTGCCGCTTGGTCGCCTGGTCGGCGATGCGGTCATCGAGGTCTTTTTCAGAAGCAGCCAGTCCTTCCTTTTCCGCGATCGTCTCGATCACGAGGTCGCGCCGTATCTGTCGCTCCGCCATCGAGCGGAACTCGCCGGCGAACTTCTCCCGCTCGGGCTCAGGTACCTGGTAAGCCTCGGCGTAGTTTTGCACGAATTGGTGTACCCAGCTCTTGGGGACATCGAAGGAATTGGCCGAGATTATCTGGTCGATCAGCTGCTGCCTGACCGCGGCTTCAGCTTCCCGCTCGGCCTGACGCTCCATGTCGGCACGAACCACGGCTCTGAGAGCAGCGAGCGAATCGAAGTCACCGACTTCGCGCGCGAACGCATCATCGAGCGGAGGAGCCGACTTTCGCTTCACCTCGTTTACGGTGATTCTGACCTTCTTGGTTTTGCCGCGCTGCGCCTCGTCCGGAAAGTCTTCCGGCCACTTGACCGGTCTTTCCACGGTTTCCCCCGGAGCGGCTTCCATCACCAGCTCCTCGATTCCGGGAATCGCCTGGCCGGTACCGAGCACGATCGGATAGGTCTTGGCATCGGCGTCGGACCGGGTATCACCGGTAGCGATCTGGACGTTGACCATGTCGCCTACGAGCGGCTTCCCGGCGACAGGAGTCCAGGTTGCTTTCTCGTCCCTGATCTGCTCGAGCTGCTGGTCGACCTGTTCTTCGGTGACCGCGACCGCGGGCCTGTCGATCTTGAAGCCGTTGATGCGGGCAAGATTGATTTCCGGCCTTACTTCCAGATGGAGCTCGAAGGTGAGCGCCTTGCCCTCCTCGAATTTCAGGTCGTGCACGTGCGGCTGGGCCGCGACCTTGATGCTCTCCTTCTCGATGAACTCCTGGTACGCTTCCCGCACTAGCGTTTCTACGGCTTCCTGCCGGATGGCTTCACCGAATTTTTTTCGGACGACTGTGGGCGGCGCTTTTCCCGGACGAAACCCCGGAAGCTTCACGGTCGATGCATAGCGGCGGGCCGCTTTCTGCTCGGCATCTCGCACTACTTCGACTGGAATGGAGACCCTGACGTGACGCTCGACTCCCTCGCCGCCGTGGGGGCTGAACTCGATTGGCATGCTCTCAATATAACCGCCCTGCGTACACCACCGTCCGGAAGGTTACCCGTGGCCGAAATCCTGCCAACAACCAGGAGGATATGGCAAAAGCGGCAATGAACCCGCTGGCGGACCTCGGCGGAATCGGAGAAGCCCACATCGGCATCGGATTGATCTCTCCGGATGACCGGTGGCTGGACGCCAACGCACATCTCTGCCGGATACTGGGGTACTCGCGCCAGGAGCTGCTAGCTCTCACTCGCGGCGCGACCACCCACCCGGACGATTTTTCCGAAGAGACGCTGTGCCTCGTGGAGGTGCGGCGCGGATCGGCAAAGTCCGTTCATGTCGAGGAGCGTCTTCGCACACAGGGCGGCGAGTCCGTGTGGGTGAACGTAATCGCCGCGCCCGAGAGTGCGGACTCGCGTTCCGGCAACCTCGTCGTGGTAGTGCAGGACATCCCTGGTCGCCGCGCCGCGTGGCGCGCACAGAGGGTCCAGCACCGCGTCAGCCGTCTGCTTGTCGACTCATCCACCGACAAGAACGCAATTCACCGCATTCTCGGCGAAGTCGCGGGTGCCCTCGGCTGGAGCTATGCCGCTTTCTGGAAGATCGACGAGGCCGGCACCGCGATCCGCGCTGCCCAGACGTGGGGCAGGGATGGAGCGGACCTGGCTGATTTCGACCGCAAGACCAGAGAGGTCGTTTTTCGCCGCGGCGAAGGTATCCCCGGCAGGACGTGGGATTCGGCCCAGCCATTCTGGGAGAGCGACCTCGCGGCCAACCCCAATTACCCGCGCTCGGCGGTGGCAAGGGCGGCGGGGCTGCACTCCGCTTTCGCGTTCCCGGTCAGAACCGCGGAGTCCTTCTTCGGGGTCTTCGAGTTCTTTGGTGAAGACGTGCTGCCTCCGGACCGTGCGCTCCTCGAGGCGGCGGAGGGAGTTGGATACCAGCTCGGCGAATATCTCGACCGGAGCCGTGCCACCGAGGCACACCGCCAAAGCGAGGTGTTGCGCACATCGATCGTGGAGCTCGCTCTCGACTGCATCATTACGAGCGATCACCGTGGCATCATCACCGAGTTCAACCCCGCGGCCGAAGTCACGTTCGGTTACAAGAAGTCTGAAGTCATCGGACGCCAGATGGTCGATCTGATCATCCCTCCTTCACTGCGCGAGCGCCATTTGCAGGGAATGAAGCGATACCTCGAGACGGGCGAGGCGCGAGTGATCGGCCGGAGAATCGAGATTACCGGCATGCGCGCGGACGGATCGGAATTCCCCGTCGAGCTCGCGATCGTCAAAGTGCCGCTCGGGGGACCGCCCTTCTTCACCGCGTATCTGAGGGATCTCAGCGAGACGAAAAAACTCGAGCGCGAGCAGAACTTTCTCTTGCGGGCGAGCGCACAGCTGGCTTCCTCGCTCGATTACGAGACGACCATCGCCTCGATCGCCCGGCTTGCTGTTCCGGAGATCGCCGACTGGTGCGCGGTGGATGTGCTCGAGAGGGACCGCACGGTCAAGCGCGTCGCGGTCGCGCACACGGACCCGGAAAAAGTTGCGCTCGTTCAGGCGCTGCGCGACCGGTACCCGGACGACCCGGACTCACCCTATGGTGTCCCTCAGGTCCTCCGGACCGGCGAGCCCGAGATGGTCAGGGAGATTCCCGATTCATTGTTGGTGCGGGCCGCCCGGGACGAGATTCATCTCAGGATCCTCAGGGAGCTGGGGCTCAAGTCCTATCTCGTCGTACCGCTCATGCTGCGCGGCAAATGCTTCGGGGCACTCACTCTCGTCTACGCCGAATCCGGACGACAGTTCGAGGATAGGGATCTCAATCTCGCGACTGAGTTGGCAAGGCGGATCGGCTCCGCCATCGAGAACGCGCGGCTTCTCCTGGAAAGCGAAGAGGCGCGTCACGAGCTCGAGCAGCAGGCCGCCGAGATGGAAATCCAGGCGACGGAGATGGAGCACACGCAGGACGAGCTGGAGATGACCAACAACGAGCTGATGCAGCTGAACCAGCAGCTCGAGGAGAAAACGCGCGAGACGAGAGAGGCGCTCAAGCAGGCGGAAGAAGCGAACAAGGCGAAAGCCGACTTTCTGGCAACGATGTCGCACGAGCTGCGCACGCCCCTCAACGCGATCAGCGGCTACGCCGAGCTTCTCAGCATGGGAATTCGCGGGCCCATCAACGATGCGCAGAAGGGCGATCTCGACCGGATCAACCGGAGTCAGGCGCACCTGCTAGCAATCATTAACGACATCCTGAAGTTCGCGAAGCTGGAATCAGGACAGCTGGAGATCAGGATCGAGGAGTTCCCGGTCAACGCGGCACTCCACGCGGCAGAGGAGCTGGTGAGGCCACAGGTTGAGGCCAAAAACATCACCTACATGTTCGCCTCGGGCGACGAGAGCGTAACGGTCCGATCCGACCGCGACCGGTTTCAGCAGATCGTGCTCAATCTCCTCGCCAATGCCGCCAAGTTCACACCCAAGGGCGGCGCTATCTCGGTCAGCTGGGAGGAACACGGGAACCAGATCCTGACGCGCGTCACCGATACCGGATTGGGGATCGCGGAGGACCAGCTCGAGCGAATCTTCGATCCGTTCGTGCAGGTGGACGCCAGTACGACCAGAAAGTCCGAAGGGGTTGGGCTGGGGCTGGCGATCAGCCGCGATCTCGCCCGCCAGATGGGGGGCGACGTGATGGTGACCAGCCGTCTCGGCCGCGGATCGACATTCACGCTGGCGCTCCCGCGAGGCGGCTGAAGAAGCGCTGAGCGGCATTTGTTTTGCCTTTAACGGACCCAAAGGAATCGAAAAAGAAAACGGACAATTCTTGCACGGAGAACGACAATGGAGCTGGATACCCTGAAGGACCTTTACATCGAAGAACTCAAGGACCTCTGGAGCGCTGAGAAGCAGCTGACGAAGGCCCTTCCGAAAATGGCGAAGGCCGCCAACGATAGGCAGCTGCAGGCCGCGTTTCGTGCGCATCTGAAGGAAACCGAGCAGCACGTTGCCCGGCTCGAGCGGATATGCAAGGACCTGGGCGTCAGCCCGAGGGGAAAGAAGTGCGTCGGTATGGAAGGGCTCATCGAGGAAGGCAACGAGCTCATTAAGGAAAAGCCCGACGAGGACGTTCTCGACGCCGGTCTGATCAACAAGGCCCAGCACGTAGAGCATTACGAGATGGCCGGGTACGGAACCGTGCGCACCTACGCGCGGCAGCTTGGCTACGACGAGCAGGCCGATCTGCTCCAGCAGACGCTCGATGAAGAGGGAAAGACGGACCACCTTCTCACCGAGTTGGCGGTAAACGGAATCAACATCCAGGCAGAGGCGTAAACCCGCCTGATGCAAAAAAGCCGGCTCTCGAAAGAGCCGGCTTTTTCTGTATGTCAACGCAATGCTACGATCCGCGGCGGCCGGATTTCATCGACGTCGCCGGCGGCTTTCCCACGCGCACTGGCGGGGTCGGCACGTGCTGCTGCTTCGGCGCCTCAGGAACTCCGGGCGTCGGCGGTGGCTTTCGCTTCTTCGAGAAATCGGGAATCTCGTGCCGACCTTTTTTCATATGGGCTCCGTGCGTCAGTTTCAGTTGAGTGATGCGAAAGGGGGGACTCGAACCCCCACGGGTTGCCCCACTGGATCCTAAGTCCAGCGCGTCTACCAAATTCCGCCACTTCCGCTCTCGCCCCTCAAAGATAGCTCCAGACCTTCACGCATCAAACGACGAAGCCCCCGCGGACATCCGCGGGGGCTTCGTTTTGTCGCGGCTCGTAACGCCTAGCCGCCCACTCGAAGATTGACCACACGAGTCTGCTTCTGCGGATCCCCCAACGAGAATACGCTGAGGCTGATGTGCTCTCCGGTCTTGATGCGCTTGAGAGCATCCTCGAATTCGGCCGGTGTCGAGATGAGACGGCGGGGCGCCGGATAGAGTATCTCAGTGATCACGTCGTTGCGCGCCAGCTCTCCCTCGGCTGGACCGCCGGGAATCACATCCGACACCACGATTCCACGCACCGGC
>JBGTEZ010000264.1:0-2804 GCA_041747535.1 Gemmatimonadaceae bacterium | reverse complement strand
TCAGGCGGCAGACTGGCGGCGCCGGCGTGGGCGGAGTTCTACATGAACGGCTGGCGCGAGACCGCCACCCCCAACGCGTGGAATGCGCCCCCCGGCATGACTCGGCGCGTGATCGATCCGCAGACGGGTTATCTCGCCGGTGAGTGGTGCCCGATCAAGCAGCAGGAGTACTTCAAGCCCGGAACGGAGCCACACGTCGAGTGCCCCGAGCACGGTCCCGACATGTACTACGAGGAGCAGCAGAGCGCGGATTGGCCGGATCAGCGCGATTGGGGCAATGACTTTGGCAAGAAGGTCGGCAAGGCGATCGGTAAGATCTTTCGGTTCTGATCCCCTCTGACCTCTGCGCGCGAGCGGCAGGGTGAGGGTACTGCTTCGCAACTACGCTCGCTCGGGCGGAGCCCCTAACTACGCTCCCTCGCTCCGCTCGGTCGCGGGTCTCCTGGTCGCTCGCTGAAAGTTGCTACGCAGCACCCTCACCCTCCATCTCACCATCAATCAGCCCGGGAAATGAGGCCTCGAATGCTCGTGCCCCATATTCGGGGCAGTGCGCAAGCTTCGGTTGCGCCGCGGTTGCGAACACTTTGTGGGGGCGAGGGTGGGTGTCCGCGCAGGCCGCGTTGCGCGTAGCAAGAGACTCGCCGACATGGAGCTTTACGATAACACCGGGCGAGGCTCGCAGCGTGTAAGCGCTTAGCGGCCGAAGCGGGCACCCACCCTCTCCCCTCGCGCAGAGATCTCAGACGAGTCCGAGAAACCCCGATGGTTGCGCACTGAACCCAGGGAAGATGCGATCGAGCGTGCGAGCGCCGAGATGATCGGACACGACCTCGGCGAAGACGGAGCGGAAGTCGGTCGTGAGCGCGAGGTCGCGCCCTTCGTAGAGCTGCTCCTGCTCCAGGCCCGGCCACTTGCCGTGCACTTTCCCGCCCTTGATGTTGCCGCCGATCACGAACAGCGCGCCGGCGTGACCGTGGTCGGTGCCGCGGTTCCCGTTCTCGCGCGCCATGCGACCAAACTCGGACATCGTCAGGATCACCACGTCGTCCATTCTGTCGCCCAGATCCGTTACCAGCGCGCTGATGGATCTGGCGAAGTCATCCAGGCGCTGCGCAAGCTGACCCGTCGCCGCCCCCTGATTCACGTGGGTGTCCCAACCGCCGACGTCGGCGAAGGCGATCTCGAGACCTACGTTAGCCTTGACGAGCTGCGCGATCTGCAGCAGACGCTGGCCGAATTGCGACCGCGGATACTCCGCGCCATTGCGCGGCAGATATTTCCGCGGATTCGCCGCGCGCAGCATCTTCACCGCGTCGAACATCTCCGCCCCGGTGCCGTGCACGAGATCCGCCGAGCCGGTCCGGTAGAGCGCCTCGAGCCGCTCAGCGGAGCTTCCCGTCGCGCGTACGGTGAACTCGTCGAGGTTGTTCATCGCAACAGTGGGCGATGGACCCTCCAGCACGCGAGGTGTTTGCGCCGTGAGCGACACCGCGCGAAAGGGAGTCTTCGGGAGATTGCATTCGTCGCAGGTTCCTTTCGCGGCGAGATAGCGATTGAGCCAGCCGTCGGTCGTTCCTTTCACGTCGGGCGTGCCGCTTTCCATGTAATCCTGCGCATCGAAGTGCGAGCGTGTCGCGCTCGGACTTCCCACCGCGTGCACGGGCGCCAGCAGTCCCCTGTCATAGAGCGGCTTGAGCGGAGCGAGTGAGGGATGCAGCCCGAAGAATCCATCCAGATCGAGCGCGCCCCCGGCCGCACCGCGGGACGGCTGTGGGATCGCGATCGATGGACGCATCGCGTAGTAGGCGCGCTCGCCGTGCGGCACCACGATGTTGAGCGCATCCGCCGCGCCGCGCTGGAAAAGACAGATGAGAATCTTTCCGTTCGCCGCCCTGGTGAGCTCCATGCCGAACGCGGTCCTCCGAAGGAAACTCGGACTTAATCCCATAGTGACGAGCGCGATCGCGCCTGACTTGACGAATGCTCTGCGTTCCATTTTCGTGGTCTCCTAACGCCGCTGAAATTCGGGTGAGCCGAGCGCGAGTCCGACTATCTGCGGCAGCCCGTCGAGCGGCGGAAGGTTTCCAATCGCGCGCCCCTGAAGCGCGGCACGCCTTCCGCCTGCATTCGGGTTGGGGCGAGCAGGATTGCGGCGCCGGGTTCCGTCACCCATGGCCTCTGCGTCCGTGCTTTCCGTGGACATTTCCATCTGAGCTATGCTCGCGGCCGCCGCGCTTTCCGCCACCACATCGGGAGTTCCAAGCTTGCGGGTTGTCGCGAGCATCGGATGCGCGCCCGAAACGAGGACGGCTCTGGTGTCGGGTGAGACCATGCCGTTGAGGAGGCTGGCGACCACGACGTCGACCTGTTTCTCACGAGACGCGAAGCGAACGGTGTCGAGCGCGGCCAGCGCGCGAATGTCGATGCCGGGCAGCCGTCCCGCGGCAGCGGCCATTCCGAAGTTGATCCGGTTGAGGATCGCCCCGGTGTTTATCCAGGCCTCGCCCGTTTCCGGCCATCCGTTGGGAGCCTGGTGTCCGAAGATCGGCTGTCCCAGGTAGGCAATCACCTGTGCCGTCCTGGGTGTGCTGTCCGGTTGCGCGTTGAGCGCGCGCATCGCACTGACCACGACCTCGAATGGTGACTTCACCTTGCTGCGGAAAGCCTGCTGCGAGAAAAACTCGGGCGACGTGATTATCGTCCGCACGACTTCGCGGATGTCGCCATCGGTCCTGAGAAATACCTGAGCCGCGCGGTCGACGAGCGCCTTTGGCGGAGTGTCGCTCACGAAACGGCGGGCGAGT
>JBGTEZ010000263.1:0-4277 GCA_041747535.1 Gemmatimonadaceae bacterium | reverse complement strand
GAGGAGATGCAGCTGGCGCCGGCGTAACCGCAGCTGACGTCGTGGTGGTGTCCAGCGGCACCGTCCTTCCGCGTTCCGCGGCGCCGCTGCCGAACACTATGTTCAGTCCGTCTTCGAGCGTCTCCGCCATCACCACCCGGTTCTCGTGCGCGACGACGACGCGCTTGAGCTCGGGAATCGATCCGCCCTGGGCGCGCAGATATATCGGCTGAACGTAGATCAGTGACTCTTCGATCGGAATCACCAGCAGCTCGCCGCGAATGACTTCCGACCCGCGCTGGTCCCAGAGCGTGATCTGCCGCGATATTTCCGTGTCCTGATTGATGCGGTTAGCGATCTGCTTCGGGCCATAGACGAGACTCTGCTTCGGAAAGCGGTAGACTGACAGCTTGCCGTAGTTATCGCCGTCCATCCGCGCGACCATCCATGCGGCGAGGTTGTCCTTCCCCCTCGGCGTGAACGGTGTCATGTAGATGTATTCGGCGGTCGGTTCCCCCGGCAGCCGCATGATCATGTGGCGCATGAACGGATTGTCGCTTGTCGGGTTCCCCAGTGAGCCGGGTATCTGCCACTGGTCCTCACGGTGGTAGAACGTCTCCGGCTCGATCATGTGATACGTCGCGTGCAGAGCCGTCTGAATCCTGAAAAGGTCGGCCGGATACCTGATGTGCCGCCGGAGGTCAGCGGGCATTGCGGTCAACGGCTTGAAAATTCCCTCGAAGATCTGTGCGTACGTCTTCACCACCGGGTCGTTGGGGTCGGCGATGTAGGCTTCGACGGTCCCGTCGTACGCGTCGATCACGACTTTGACGCTGTTGCGCATGTAGGTCGTCCCACCGGTGGTGCGCTGCGCGTAGGGATACGTCGCGCTGGTGGTGTAGGCGTCCAGAATCCATTTCAGCAGACCGGCGTCGTCGATTACCAGATACGGGTCGCCGTCGAAATCGAGGAACGGCAGCGCCGTGTTGGCGCGCTCGACGATGTTGCGCCGATACATGATGCGCGCATTTCCCTGGATGTCGTCGGACAGGAGAATCTTGAGCGAGCCGAGCTGCCAGGCATAGAGCACCCGACGGCCAAACGACGCGAGCGAAACTCCGCCCTTCCCGGTGTAGTTCGTGTACATGTTCGTTTCGCCCGCCGGGTAGTCGAACTCACGCTGGCCGGTGCCGACGAAGACGTGGCTGTTGGTCAGCTCGCCATAGTAGATCTGCGGACGGGTGAGCTTGAGCGATACCGTCGATTCGGGCGGCAGGTCCTTGATGAACAGGACCGGCAGACCTTCGGTCGTCACCTGATTCACCGGGGCCATCGTCAAGCCCATTCCGTGCGTGAAGGTCAGGCGCTCGTTGATAAACGTGCGCGTCGGAAGCGACTCATTGTTCAGCTCCCGCGCGGCGACGTGGACCTGGCGGTACTTGCCGTCGATCATGTACCGGTCGTCGTCCACATTCACGAAATCGTAGTAGGTCCGAATTTCCTGAAGCTGTCCGAAGGTCTGCTTGAGCAGCTCGCGCTCCCAGAGCCGGACATTCTCGACGGTGGTCGCGTTCGCCGCGACGTTGGCGCGGGTGAGTGTGGCCTCTCCCGACAGGTCGCGCGCCTCGACGCTGTCGAGCCCCCATGCCTTCCGCGTCGCCGCGATGTGGTGCCTGAGGTAAGGCGCTTCGCGGGTCAGCTCGTTGGCCGAGACCACGAGCTTCTGATAGGCGGCGGGCACGAGCCCGCGCGCAATCACGGCGACCGCAACGTAGACGACGATCGCGGAAACTGCCGCGGCGGCGAGCCGGTCACGGAATATGCCCACGACGATCCAGACCGCCGCCAGCACGGCGATCACCGATGAGACGTAGATCCCCCTGAGGGTAATGTGCACATCGGTGTAGCTGGCGCCGACGAGCGGGCCAGTGTTGGAGTAAAGGAGGTTCGACGTTCCCACCAGCCAAAGCCTGACGGCGACGAGAAGGAACATGAGCGCGAGCAATGCACCCAGGTGTCGGGCGGCGCGTGGCGTTGCAGTCGCGCGCTTGGGTGGCACCGTGATCTCGTTGCGCATCCAGTAGAGCGCGGCTGCCGCAATCAGCGAAAGCAGTGTCAGTGAAACCAGCGTGTTGAGCACGGCCGAGATGGCCGGGAGCTTGAACATGTAGTATCCGAGATCGCGCCCGAACAACGGATCCTGCGTTCCCACGGCGACCGCGTTGAATGCCTTGAGGAACGTCATCCAGAGCGTCGAGGCCGTGATCGCGCTGAGGAACGCCATCACCAGCGCCGCCGGAAAGAACACCTTGCTGAACATCCTCGAGACATCGACCGAAACCCCGTCGCCGCGATTTACATACAGCACCGGGAACGTCTTTTCGGGGCCGCGTGCGAGCCTGACGTTGCCGTAAAAGAAGGTGAACGCCAGGGCCCCGCCGATCAGAAACAGCATCAGCCGCCATACGAGCGACGTCGTGAATACCGTCTCGAACCCGATCTCCTGGAACCACAGCCAATCCGTGGCGAAGCTGGCGAGCCAGGGAAGAAAAATCAGCGCGACGAAGAATACGGCGATGGTGATGAGGATCACCCTCCGCGCGCCGGGGGGCATTGGTGGCAGCGAGGCTGGTGCGGGACGCTCGAAGGGGTGGCTCATGCGAGCGAATCTAACCGCTTGAACGGTGATGTGAGACGCCCCCGGCCCGCGCGGAAAGCGGGCCGGGGGCGGAAACTGGCGGTTACTGCGCTGCGGCTGCCTGCTTGGTGGTGATCAGAATCACACCGTAGGACGCGTCGGCGCCAAACCGCTCGAGCGCCGTCCGGCCCTTGATGACCTCGACGGAAGCGACCTGGCTCGCCTCGAGAGCGGGTACCTGATCGCGATTCATCCGCACGCCGTCGACCACGTAAAGGAGAGGAAGCAACGACACTTTTCCGATGATCCCGGTCGGAGCGGCGGCGCCCTGGGACGCGACCATCCGCTCCGTCGCGCAGGCGGTGGTCAGTGTCAGAAATCCGAGGACGGCGGCAAGACGCGCGATTTTCATATCAGGCTCCGAAGAATGTACAGCTCATCTGTAGCATTGGGTATGCCAGTCCGCTCAACCCCCGGAAACAGCGGGTCAAGCCCGGCCGATCTGCCCGGCTATGGCTTCCAGGTCCCCTTTGCCACCGCCGGGACATAGGAATCGAGACCCTTGGGCGGAAACTCCAGGGTCTGCCCTTTTTCGGCGCTCATGTACGAAGCCATGAGGATCTGCATCACCTCCACCCCGTCCTCGAAAGTCAGCATTCCCTTTTCGCCACGCAGGAAAGCTCGCGCGAAGTGCCGATTCTCCCCGAGGTATCCGTAGGCCTCGGCCTCGTTCGAGACAACGGGCATGAGCCCCATCTCTGCGTTCTGCTTCTCGACCAGATCCTCGCCTGACTTTCCCTTCACTTCTCGACTGAAAAACAGCTTCAGCCCGCTGTCGAGCGTGTTCCACGACATCGCGTACTCGGGTCCGAGGAGCTCGGCCGACAACCTGAGGCCGGCGCCGACGAAGCTCCAGGATGTCGTCACCTCCCCGATCAGCGTCTCTCCGGCTTCGCCTTCGTACTCAATCGTTGCGCGGGCAAAATCTTCCGAAGGCCGCTTGGTGTAGTCGACGTCCTTGCCCATGGTCTTCGAAAGCTGCTTGGCGTAGGCAGGCCGCGACCATTTGAGAGACGCGACATGGGCCGTGATCCTCTTTGGCGTTATCGAGGAGCGCGGCTCACCCGGTTTCGTGAGAAGGTGTCGAACGACCTCGACAGAGTGGCACATCATGTCGTTGAGAACACCGCCGCCCTGCAGCGTCCCCTGCCAGAACCACGGCATGTGCGGTCCGCTGTGCTCTTCCGCGGCGCGGGCGAGATACGGCCGCCCAGTGAGGGCGGCACCGCGAGCCCAGATAAGCTCCTTGCCCCTGGTTATATCGGGAGCGAAGAGCTGGTTCTCGAGGTAGCCCGTGTTCAGTCCGACGCTCTTGGCGAGGGCCGCTACCTTCTTCGCTTCGGCGACGTTCCGCGCCAGCGGCTTCTCGCAGGCGAGCCCCTTGAGCTTCCCCGCTCCGGACTTTATCGCTCCGACAATCTCCTCGACGTTCGAGATCCGCGCGTGGTTGGGGCCGCAAAGCCAGATCGCATCGATCGCCGGATCGGCGACCATCTCACGGATCGACTTGAAGGGCCGCGCATCTCCGACCTCGAGCTCGCGCGCGTACTTCGCGGTCGCGGCGGCGTTCTTGACATTCGGGCTCCAGACTCCGGCGACG
>JBGTEZ010000262.1:0-2540 GCA_041747535.1 Gemmatimonadaceae bacterium | reverse complement strand
TACCGTCAGGCGCGTTCCACTCAAGAAAGGGCTGGATCTGCAGGGCGGGATGCACCTCGCCCTGGAGGTCGACGAGTCCAAAGGAGCGGTGCTCGACAAGAGCGAGGCGATCGACCGCGCCCTGAAGGTGGTCCGCACCCGCATCGACGAGTTCGGCGTTGCCGAGCCGCTTGTACAGAAGGCGGGGAACGACCGGATCATCGTTGAGCTTCCCGGAATCGATGATCCGCGCCGTGCCCAGGACGTAGTCCAGAAATCGGCGTTTCTCGAATTCCAGATAACGGACGAGACGCAGGCGCTGGAGAAAACCCTGCCGCGTCTCGACGCGATTCTGAAGGACCGGCGGCCGGCGACTGCGACGGCGACTCCGGGCGGATCATCCGGATCGACACCCGCCACGGCGGGGATTCAGTCCCTATTTACCACCGATTCAACCAAGAAAGCCGACACGACGAAGACGGACACGGTCGTCGCTGCCGCGGTCGGCGGACCTGGCGCTTTCTCGAGACTGATTCAGCAGGGCCAGATGCCAGGCGAGTACTATGTCTTGCAAACCGATGTGCCCACCGTCACGCAATACCTCGCTTTGCCGGAAGTGGCGGGCGTGTTGCCCCCGGGAAAGGTGCTGCGGTGGAGCAGCGACACGGTGTCGCTGGGAAATACGGTGTACCGACCATTCTACGTGCTCGATGCCAAGCCGATCATCACCGGTGAGTTTCTCACCGACGCCAAACCGAACACGTCCCCTCAGGAGGGTAACCTCGTTCAGTTCACCATGAACAACGAGGGCGCGCGCCGGTTTCGCGCTGAGACCGCCCGCCACATCCAGGATTACATGGCGATCGTGCTCGATCAGCGCGTGATGGGGCGCCCGCCGGTGATCCAGAGCGCGATCGGGGCGCACGGCCAGATCACGATGGGCGGAAAGGACCTCCAGGCGGCGCAGGATCTGGCGCTCGTTCTGCGCGCGGGCTCGCTGCCGGTGCCGCTCAAGGTCGCCTACACGACGCAGATCGGAGCGAGCCTCGGTCAGGACTCGATTCAGAAGGGGATGACCGCCGGTTTGATCGCAGTTGGCCTCGTCGTAGTCATCATGGTCGGCTATTACCGCTTTGCCGGAGTGCTGGCGATCGCGGGTCTCGCTCTCTACATACTCTATACGCTGGCGGCGCTGGCGGGCTTCAACGCCGTGCTCACGCTCCCCGGCCTGGCCGGATTCATTCTGTCGATCGGGCTGGCGGTGGATGCCAATGTGCTGATCTTCGAGCGCATCCGCGAGGAGCTCGCCCTCGGAAAGACGATCCGCACATCCGTTGACGAAGGATTTCGCCACGCCATGAGCGCGATCGTCGATTCTGAAGTCACGACCGCGCTCACCGCGGCCGTTTTGTACCAGTACGGAACAGGCCCCGTGAGAGGCTTCGCCGTGACGCTTCTCGCCGGCACCGCTGCCTCGCTCTTTACCGCCATCTTCGTCGTGCGAACCTTCTTCCTCGTCTGGCTCAATCGCACGCCCGACACTCGCACTCTGAGCATTTAATGCTGCGCATACTTCACGACACGACTTTCGATTTCATCCGCTGGTGGAGGTGGGCGCTGGGTGTCACCGCGGCGTTCCTTCTCCTCGGCATGGGTGTGCTTTTCGTCAAGCCCCCCAACTACAGTATTGAGTTCACGGGGGGGACGTTGTTGCAGGTGGAGTTCACCCGTCCTGCGGATGCGGCACGGATCCGCTCCACCCTCGAGACCGCGGGCATCAACGGCGCGGAGATCCAGCAGTTCGGATCGAACCGCGAGTACACCGTCCGCGCCCAGGACGCGGAGCTCGTACAGGCCCAGGCCGGGGGCGCCGAGACGATCGCGAACAGGATCGAGTCGGTACTTCGCCAGCAGTTCGGCGCCGATCAACTGACGATCGTTCGAACCGAAGCCGTCGGGCCTCGCGTCGGGAGCGAGCTCCGTCGTGGAGCGATCATCGCGATCCTCATTTCCTTCATCATCACCCTGATCTATCTCTCGATCAGGTTCGAGTGGCGTTTCGCCGCGGCAGCGATAATCGCGACCAGTCACGACATTATCGGCACCGTGGCGTTCATTTCGCTCATGCGGCTCGAGATCTCACTCACCATCGTCGCGGGTCTCTTGACGGTGCTCGGATACTCCCTCAACGACACGATCATCATTTTCGATCGCGCCCGCGAAAACCTGCGGAAGGGACGGAAGGAGTCGCTATACGAAACGCTCAATCGATCGATCAATGAGACGCTCCCGCGCTCGATCCTCACCCACGCCACCGCGCTCGCCTCGACCATCGCCCTGCTCATCTTTGCCGGCGACGTGCTGCGCCCGTTCGCCTGGGTGATGTCGTTCGGTATCATCACCGGAGCGTTCAGCTCCATCTACGTAGCGGCCCCGGTCCTACTCTGGATCGAGCGCAAATGGCCCCGCAAGGCGGGCGCACGCCTATCTCCTTCATCGACAGCCACGCCCACCTCGCGGACGCGGCGTTCTCCGGCGACAGCGACGCAGTAGTCTCGCGC
>JBGTEZ010000261.1:0-2028 GCA_041747535.1 Gemmatimonadaceae bacterium | reverse complement strand
CCGCCGACGTCATGCTGCCGGCTCGATACGATGGCGCGACCGGAAAGCTCTTCCTCACCATTCGCCGCCCGGGCGAGGAGATGCTGTACCTGAACACGCTGGCAGCCGGTTTGGGCGGGCTCGGGCTCGATCGCGGGCAGGTGGGTGTCGAGGCGGTCGTCCGGTTCGAGCGGCACGGGGCTCGAGTCCATCTCGTGCAGACCGACTCGCGCTACCGCGCGGTTGGTGGCGACTCGGCCCTCAAGCGGAGCGTCGAGGAATCTTTTGCGCGGTCCGTGCTTGGGTCGTTTCCCATCGTCAGCGAAGGGCCGGGAGGAATCGTCGTCGACGCGACGGATTTCTTCCTCAGCGATGTCTTCAATGTCAGCCGGCAGATTCGGGAGGCCCGGAATGGAAGCGTCCGCATCGACCGCGAGCGGAGCGCCATCGTGGCGGGACAGACAAAGGCATTTCCCACCAACACCGAGATCCGCTCAGCGCTGATCTACGTCACCGACGATCCGGGGCCGGAGCTGCGCAATCTCACCGCGGACGGTCGCACCGTCGGGCTGCAGCAGCATCACAGCTTCGTTCGGCTTCCGGGCGAGCCGCTCGCGATCCGCGAGCACGATCCGAGATCCGGCCTGTTCCCGAACACCTCTTTCGATTTTGCCGAGGGCTTGCAGGGCGACTACCGGCAGAGAGGCGTCGTCAGATGGCGGCTCGAGCCGACCGACACCGCCGCCTACCTGCGTGGCGAGCTCGTCACCCCGGTGAAGCCGATCGTCTACTATCTCGATCCGGCGATTCCCGAGCCGTACCGCAGCGCATTCATCGAAGGCGGCATGTGGTGGAACACGATCTTCCAGTCGGCCGGGTGGCGCAACGCTTTTCGCATCGCGGCATTGCCCGCCGGCGTCGATGCGCTGGACGCCCGCTACCCGATGATCTACTGGGTGCATCGCGAAAGGCCAGGCCCGTCCGTCGGCCCTTCATTCGTCGATCCGCGGACCGGAGAGATCGTATCTACGGTCGTGCGCATGGACTCGTATCGCTCGCTGGTCAACAACGACATCTACATGGGGCTGGTGCCGGCGGCAGGCCCGAGCGGGCTAGCGCTCACCGCCGAGCAGTTCGCGATGGCGAGACGGCGCCAGCACATGGCGCACGAGATCGGGCACACGTTGGGACTCGCCCACAACTACATCGCGTCGACACTGGGCCGGGCATCGGTGATGGATTATCCCTACGCGCTGATACGTCTCGACTCGCGCAACGGAATCGACATCTCGGAGGCGTACCGCCCAAGCGGCGGCGCTCACGACACTCTCGCGATCCGTTATGGCTACACATGGTATCCATCGGCCGCGGCTGAATCCGCCGGATTGAAGTCGATCGTCAGGGACGCGGAGGCGCGTGGGCTCCGATTCGTCGACGATGCCTACGTCGCGACGTCGGGCTCGTACCCTGCCGCGACCCAGTGGGTTGAAGGAGCTGACGCGCTCGAGTCTCTCGAGCGGGCGATGGCCGTCCGGCGAGTGCTCATCGACAAGTTCGACGAGCGGGCCGCGTTACCCGGCGAGCCGCTGGCGCTCCTCAACCGGCGGTTCGCTCACGTCTACCTCCACCACCGCTACGCGCTGCACGCGGCGACGAAGGCAGTCGGCGGCATGGAGTTCGGCTTTGCTCTGGCCGGCGAGAAAACCATTCCAACGCAAATGCTCGCGCCGGCCGAGCAACGTCGCGCCCTTCGAATGGTGCTGGCCAACCTTGCGCCGTCGGCTCTCCGTATCCCGGACCGCATCGTCGCCCTCATTCCGCCCGTTCCTTCGGGTTACGGCTCCTCCCTGACGCTGATACCCAGCCCCGCCGGAACGTCATTCGATCCGGTGTCCACCGCACGAAGCCTGGCACAGGAGATCGTCGATGGGTTGCTGCATCCGCAGCGGGCCGCGCGGCTCGTCTCGTTCAATGCGCGGGACGCAGCGAATCCGTCGCTCGATGACGTGATCAGCGCGCTGGTCGAGACGACGTGGGGCATATCGCCGG
>JBGTEZ010000260.1:0-1852 GCA_041747535.1 Gemmatimonadaceae bacterium | reverse complement strand
GCCGGACGGTGAGTCATGCGCGCGCTGAGACCGACGCGAGCGAGCAGCTCGGCCGCGCGCCCACGCGCCTCTTCCTCCGACTTCCCACCGATACGCATCGGCATCATCACGTTCTCCAGCGCGGAAAACTCGCGCAACAGGTGATGAAATTGAAACACGAAGCCGACAGTTCGGTTCCGCAACACTCCGAGCTGCGTCTCGTCCCTGCCGTGCACCGGCTCGCCGCCGATGACGACGTATCCGCGCGACGGCTTGTCGAGCGCGCCGAGGACGTGAAGGAGGGTGCTCTTCCCCGCACCGCTGGCGCCGACGATGGCGACCATCTCCCGTCGCTGAACCGCGAGGTCGACGCCGGAGAGAACGGGAATGACGTTCCCATCGCCGCCGACGTAGGTCTTGTGAAGGTCGTGCGCCTCGAGGACGGTGGTGCTCATTCGTGCCTGATCGCTTCGAGCGGAAACAGCCGCGAGGCCTGAATTGATGGATAAAGGGTCGCGATCGCGGCGATCGCGATGCTGGCGAGTACGATCGTGATCACATCCTGTGGCTGTGTTGCGACTGGCAGGTGGTCGATGAAGTACACCTGCGGGTCGAGCTTGATGAACTTGTATTTATCGAGCCCGATCGCGGCGCCGAATCCGAGTATCAGTCCGAGGAAAGTGCCCACCACGCCGATCACGACGCCCTGAGCGAAGAATATTCTGCGGATCGACCTCGCCGGCATTCCCATCGCCTTGAGGATTCCGATCTCCTTGGTCTTGTCGGCGACGACCATCGTCAGCGTGCTCACGATGTTGAACGCGGCGACGAGTACGATGAGAAGGAGGATCACCCCCATGCCGAGCTTCTCGAGCTTTAGCGCCTGAAAGAGCGAGTGGTTCTGTTCCTCCCAGTCCACCGTACGGAAGGGCCAGCCGAGTGCGGCAACCAGCTGCGGAGCGACGACGGCTGCCTGCCACCGGTCGGTCGTCTTGACCTCGATCCCAGTTACCGCCTGCCCCAGTCCTGCCAGCTCCTGCGCCTTGTCGAGCGCGACGAACGCGTATGCGTTGTCGTACTCGTACATCCCCGTAGAAAGAATTCCCGTGATCTCGAACCGCTCGATCTTGGGGACGAGCCCGCCAGTCACGGCGTTCATCTTTGCGCCGCCGGCGGAGATCAGATTGATTGTGTCACCCGGCGATTTGTTGAACCGGAGCGCGAGAAGCTTTCCCAGCACGACGCCGCGCCGCTGACCATCGGAGCTCACAAACCGGAAATCTCCATCCGTCGCGTGAGATCGAATCGTCGTAACGTCGGGAACGCCGCGTCCGGCCGGTAGAATGCCAACCACGTACACGCCGCCGGCGTAATCATGACCAGTCGTCATCAACGCTTCAGTGAGGACGAACGGTGCCGCCGCGACTACGCCGGGCTGCTTGCGAACCTTGTCGAGGGTCTCCTGCCAGTCGTTGATCCTGAGCCCTTCGCCGTAGCTCAGCACGCGCACATCCGGGCTGCCGACCAGGATCTTCTCGCGCAGATCGTGCTGTAATCCGTTCATCACGCCGATGATGACGATGAGCGCGCTCACGCCGACCATGACGCCGCCGATGGCGATGAGACTGATCAGCGACAGCAGCTTGGATCCACGCCGGCTGCGCAGGTATCTCCACGCGATCTGCAGCTCGAGCTTCGTCACTCGGGCCTCATCGTCGGAAACAATATTACATCGCGGATGTTCGTCGCTCCCGACAGATACATGAAGAGCCTGTCGATCCCGATGCCGACACCGCCCATTGGTGGCATTCCATATTCCATTGCTCGAAGATAATCCTCATCCACACCTGAAGCTTCCTCGTCGCCGGCGGCA
>JBGTEZ010000259.1:0-1754 GCA_041747535.1 Gemmatimonadaceae bacterium | reverse complement strand
GTGTTTTCTCCGTGCACCCTTCGTGCTCGATGGGCTTCAACCATAGCGTCGTTACACGCGCCCGCCGAACTCCGTCTCCGCGCTAGGAAATTCACCCCAAGAGCAGAGCGCCGATCACGAGCGCAAGGACAATCGTGAGGTAGATGGGCTTTTCGTGCCAGCGGCGTCCTCGTCCGCGTGAACGGGGCGATCCTCTCCAAACCATAGCAGGTTCTCGCGACTGAAGACCTAGCGCATCGATCCTGACGTTGCCCCCAGGTTTTATCCAGCCATGAGTAGAGTCGGGCGGTTTGCTGCCGCGTGAGCGGCGTTGGTGAAGGTGGCGGCATAGCCGGCCGGAGTGAGCCAGGCGAGCCGTGAGTGGGGTCGATCGGTGTTGTAGTCATGGCGCCAGATCTCGAGCGCGTTGCGGACGTGTGGCAGCGAGCGGAACAGGGTCTCGTTCAAGAGCTCGTCGCGCAGCCGGCCGTTGAAGCTTTCGACGAAGGCGTTCTGGATCGGCTTTCCCGGCGCGATGTAATGCCAGCCGACTTGACGCTCATCGGCCCAGGTGAGGATGGCGTTGGAGGTCAGCTCGGTGCCATTGTCACTGACGATTGTTCTCGGCTTGCCCCGCTCAATGATGAGACGGTCAAGCTCACGCGCCACCCGGACGCCGGAGAGCGAGGTGTCGGCGACCAGCGTCAGGCACTCTCTGGTGCAGTCGTCGACCACCGCCAGGATGCGGAAGCGGCGGCCGTCGAGAAGCTGATCGGAGACGAAGTCGAGCGACCAGCGATCGTTGGGGGCGAAGGGGATCGTCATCGGCGCCCGCATTCCCATCGCCCGCTTGCGTCCGCCCCGCCGCCTTACCATCAGCCGTTCTTCCCGATAGAGCCGGAACAGCCGCTTGTGGTTCACGACGTAGCCTTCCCGGCGGAGCAGGATGTGCAGGCGACGATAACCGAAGCGACGGCGCTCATGCGCCAGCGCCTTCATCCGGTCACGCAGACACCCATCGTCGGGCCGCGTCGAACGGTAGCGCACCGTCATCCGGCAGATGCCGATCATTGTGCACGCCCGCCGCTCGCTCACCTCCAGCCTCTCCCGGAGAAGAACGACCGCCTCTCGCCTAGCGGCGGGCGTCACCATTTTTTTGCGATCAGCTCCTTCAGCCCGGCATTGTCGAGCATGGCGTCGGCGAGCAACCGCTTCAGCTTGGCGTTCTCGTCTTCCAAAGCCTTCAGCCGCTTCGCTTCCGATACGTCGAGGCCACCAAATTTGGCCTTCCACTTGTAGAAGGTCGCGCTGCTCACCCCATGCTTCCGGCACAGTTCGGCGGTCGATGCCCCCGCTTCCTGCTCCCGCAGCACCGATACAATCTGCTCTTCCGAAAACCTCGATCGCTTCATCAGTCCGGTCCTTTCTAAAGGCCGGACTCCACATCAAACCGGATAAGCCTCAGGGGGCAACGTCACCTGATAGCGATCCTCGCACGGTGAAAGGGAATGCCGCGATGTTCGCAAGATCGAACAGACGTTTCGCAATGAGGATCGCGGACAAAAGAGTCATCGAGCAAGCCGGGTTCATCGGGGTAGTCGTCGCTGATTCCTTGTTGGCTTGATCGCTATGAAAGTCGCGGAGCGCTTGCGCAATCCCAAGTCGCCTGCCGCCAATCGCCTATCTAAGTCGCGCACTGAGCCACAGCGCCCAAGCAGGAGGTCGTTGCGTGAAGTCACCAAACCGCTCGCTTCGCACTCGCGAAGCGGCGTTCA
>JBGTEZ010000258.1:0-8045 GCA_041747535.1 Gemmatimonadaceae bacterium | reverse complement strand
CCGCTTGGCGGCGCGCCGGCGCGCCGTGTAGCCCGCCACGCGCACGCATCCGTCCAGCGCCTCTTCTATAGTGTCACAGTCCCTTATGCGGGCAATGATGTCGCCGGTGTCGTGCGCGATCCCTTCGAGGCGGTAGGGATCGTACTCGACCGAGCGCACCAGGTAGAGGTTGGCGCACCCCATGTTCTTCATCGCCCTGATGGTAGCGGCAATGTTGACGGGGTCCTGTGGCTCGTAGAGCACCACTCGGACCGCCGACAGCACGGAGTCGGGCAAGAGCGCCGACGCGTGCGAGGGGCGATCAGCCGTCCGGGTCATGCCAGGATGTGAAAGTGCTGCCCCTCCACGGTTCCGCAACAGAAGCCGGGTGGAAGGGCAGCATTATCATGCCGCAGCAGACAAGCCGCGGCGGAGAGGAGCATCCCGCGATCTAGACTACTGGCCGGCCGGTAATGAGTCGGTACACGACTACGATGACCGCAATGACGAGAAGAAGGTGGATGAGACCGCCACCTACGTTCACGACGAAGAAACCGAGAACCCACAGAACAAGAAGTATTACCGCGATCGTCCAAAGCATTATGGCATCCTCGCAAGAAGTGAGTAACGCGTGACGTTATGCTAGGCCGCATTATGCAAGATGGCAACCAGCGGCCGACAGATCGCCCTCAAGACTGAAAAAGCTCGCTCTGATTGGGTACGTCATAGCGCACGCGGGACTTTTCCACCGCCGCGAACGGAGTCATCGAATGACGGGAAGTCGTCGCGTCGAGGATATGAAAAACCTGGACGCCTCGAGCTTCCACCGCATCGGCAATCAGTGTTCGGTGACAGCGCCACGGAACCGCTTCAGCACACATTACCACACATATGGTCTCAGCGGCGCTGAATGCCAGCCGGTCCAATGCTGCCGCGAACTCCGGGGTCTCCATGTAGTCGGCGTAGGCCCGGAATCCTGCGTTGCGCCATTGGACGTTGGATGAATCCGGCCTCCCCTTGCGCCGCCCACCAAGGTCGGGGAAATGGGTGTAACCGATCGAGGCAGCGGGCAGCGACACCTCCAGCGACTCGCGAGAGAAGTGCGGATAGCGGCGGGAAACGGGAAAGGCGCGGACATCGATCAGATGCCTCACGCCCTCCCGTTCCAGAAGCCCGAGGAAATCCGCGAAGCTTCTGGTCGAATGCCCGACGGTGTATAGCCTACCTGGGTCCACGCTCCGTGAAGCTGGCACTGTCGACGCGCGGTGTCCCCGACGCCGGTGTGATTCCGGTGGACCCCGTCTGGTGCAGCGCCTGCCGGCCAAGGAGAATGCGTGTCGCGCGGACATCGTGTCCCATGTCGATCAACAGGAGCGCCAGGTCCCCGCTACCCCACAAGAGTCCAGCGAGCACGACCAATCTGCTCATTTCGCCAAGCAGTGTCGGGATCGACGTCGTCCCCTGGGTTACGAGGCCGGTGATGATCTCCGAGACGAGCAGCAGCAGCAGGATGATCGCCATCAGCTTGAACAGCTTGGAGAGGTACCCGAGTCCGACGTACGGCTCGAGGTCGGCGAGACGGACCGGCATCGCCGGGTCGCGCTTCGGGTTGGCGGGAGTGTGCCGATGCTCTTCGATCGGGGTCGATGGGCTGCCGGCGGTGGTCGTCTGGTCCATTTAGCTCTCTCCTGTTCCTACCAGCGAGCGGAGTAGCCTCGCGTGTCTATATGAGTGAAAGGCCCGTGCGCTGACGTTGCAGAATATACGCCTATGCCTCCTATCAGCGAAGGGTGTGCCCGCTCGACGCGGGCGGCCGCCTCCCTGATGAACATGGCATCTGCAATATTCACGCGCCCATCCTTGTTCAGGTCGTCCATGGCGCCGTTTCCGTCGTTGTCGATGAAAATGTCCGCCGCGTCACCGTACATATGGCGGCTCAGGGAAGCCCGGCCACCCGTGTCACCGACCCCCGAGTTGTACTGGGGGGTCCGAAAGCCGCTCATCACCCTCACCCCCCGCGGATTGATCCCACGGCTCTCGAGGTCGCTCAGGATCAGCTCGAGCTTGTCTACCAGCTTGGTGTCCACGACAATGTATTTGGGCCACACGTTCGCCTGATCGTGGGGGAAGAAGTCGCGCAGCTTGAAGTGGTCCGAGAGCGCCGTGGTCTGGGTCTGCTGCGTGACCTCGATGAATCCGGCGGGGGCGTCGTAGTTCACCCCCGGCCTTCCCTTTTTCGCCGTCGGCCAGTTGCCGATGTAATAGAGGCCGAGACGGCCGCCTTTCTTCTCGGCGGCGGGGCGAAGCGTGATGACGCTGAAGTCGGCGAGAGGTTTGATCGCGTTCCCGACCTTGAGCGCCACGCTCCAGATTCCGGCGCGACGTGGGGCCGCGAAGCCGGTGGTGGGTTCAGCCGCCTGGCCTGAGGAGAACGTCGTCACGGCTCCGAGCGTGTCGGCCAGCATCGCCGAGACGGGAGTTCCCGGCTGCTGAATCCTGACGCGCAGCTTTCCACTCTCGCCGCGCGCGGGCGTGGCAAGAGCGGCGAGCGCTGCGTCGGTCAGATAGGCAGCGGAAGGCGCACCCCGCCGGGTGAGGGCGCTGGTAATGTTCGCGGTCGCGCGGGTCAGTCCACCCTCGCCGGTTGCGCGGGCGCGCGCGATCGACCAGGACCACCCCATGGCGAACAGCACCAGCAGGATGATCGAGCCGGCGTTGAAGATTTTTTCCGCAGTCCCCGAGGGCTTTCGGAATCCGCGCGGCCTCGACTCCGGAAACGCGAGAAGTCTCATTCCACCGGTTGACCTGACGTTTTGAGCAGTTGAACTTGAACGTCTCTCTTCCAATCACACCTCGGACTGATGCAGGCAATCCAGGAACTGTTCCAGCGCCTCTCGAATCTCCCAGAGCTCGTCCAGTGGGCAGGCACCTTCGGGCTGGCGGCGATCGTGTTCTCCGAAACTGGCTTGCTCGTTGGCTTTTTTCTACCCGGTGACTCGCTTCTTGTTACCGCCGGCCTCTTCGCCGCGCGCGGATATCTCGACGTCTACTGGCTCCTTCCCGCCCTTACCGTCGCCGCCATTTGCGGCAACTCGCTCGGCTATTTCATCGGGCGGACGAGTGGTCCCCGGATCTTCAACCGTGAAAACAGCCTCCTGTTCAACAAGAAGCATGCTATTCGTGCAAGCGAGTTCTACGCCAAGTACGGCCGGAAAACAATTGTCCTAGCCCAATTTATGCCGATACTCCGGACTTTTGCGCCGGTGATCGCCGGCGTCGCCGGCATGAGGTTCCGGGAGTTCATCACCTACAACGTACTGGGTGCGTTCGCCTGGATCTGGAGCATGATCGGAACGGGATTTTTTCTGGGTACCTACATTCCCAACCTCGAGAAGAACATCGGGATAGTGATCGTCGTGGTGGTTTTCATATCCGTTCTTCCGGCAATCGTGAGCGCGTTGAGGGCGCGCCAAGCGAGCCGCAAAGCCGCGCTGGCTGTCATCGAAACCCAGAAGATCTGACTCACGCGGCATTCCCGTCCCACCCGGCAGAACGACAGGACACATCCAAGGAGAACGACAACCATGGCTTTCACTCTTCCCCAGCTTCCATACGATTTCGCCGCGCTCGAACCGCACATTGACGCGAAGACGATGGAGATCCATCACGGCAAGCACCATCAGACTTATGTCAACAATCTGAACGCTGCCGTGGACAAGACGCCCGAGCTCGCGGGCAAGTCGATCGAGGATCTCATCCGCAACGTCAATTCAGCCCCCGAAGCGGTACGGACGGCGATCCGGAACAACGGCGGCGGACACTGGAATCACTCGATGTTCTGGCAGATCATGGCGCCCAAGGCCGGTGGCGAGCCGGGCGGCACTGTGGGCGCGGCGATAAAAAGCGCGTTCGGGGACTTCGCGAAGTTTCGCGAGCAGTTCAACGCCGCCGGGGCCGCGCGCTTCGGGTCGGGCTGGGTCTGGCTCGTGACGACCGGCGGAAAGCTCTCGATTACCAGCACACCCAACCAGGACAACGTGCTGATGGATGGGAAGAAAGCGATCCTCGGACTCGACGTGTGGGAGCACGCTTACTACCTCAAGTACCAGAACCGGCGGCCAGACTATATGAGTGCCTGGTGGAATGTCGTGAACTGGGGAGAAGTCGAGAAAAGGCTACAAGCGAGCTGAACGACTTTAACTGCAACTGAACACGAGGTCCGCTCTTCGCTGATCGCTATTCGCTCGTAGCCGCAGACTATGGGGACGTTTCTTGTGCGCGGAAAGCATAGATAGTTCCTTTCCCTGCCGATTGCTGGTAACGTCCCGACGGCAGTGAAGCTTCAAGCGATCTGCGGTAAGCGAACAGCGGACCTCGTGTTCAGTTGCAGTTGCAGTCCCTACCGCGCGGCCTCGCCTTCAAGGTAAGTGTACCCTTCCAGCCCCGCGATGTAATCCGCGATGAACGCGTTCGCCTCCTGCCTGGACAACGCGGTGGTATTCGCGACCTTACGCCGGAACGTCGCCAGCAGATCGGAAGACTTGAACTGCACGTAGGCGAGCACCTCGGTCACGGTATCGCCGTGCACGAGATCCGTAACCTCGTAGCCATTGTTCGGCCCCAGGCGGATGTGCACCGCGTTGGTATCGCCAAAGAGATTGTGCAGATCGCCGAGTATCTCCTGGTACGCGCCGGTGAGAAAAATCCCCATGATGTAGGGATCCCCGTCGCTGAACGGGTGCAGCTCGAGGCTCGGGTTGGGCGTGCGCTCGCCGATGAACTGCTCGATCTTCCCGTCGGAGTCGCAGGTGACATCCTGGATCGTCCCCCTTCTCGTCGGCTCCTCGTTCAGGCGGTGGACCGGCATGATCGGGAATAGCTGGTCAATCGCCCAGCTGTCCGGGAGCGACTGGAAGAGCGAAAAGTTGCAGAAGTACCTGTCGACCAGCGTCGCGTCGAGATCCTGGATGATGTCCGAGTACCCGTCACGGTCGCGTGCGGCGATCTTTGCCACCGCCGCGATCGTTGACAGGTATATCTGCTCGGCGATCGCGCGCTCGCGCAGGTTTAGCACCCCGCTGTTGAACAGCTCCTGTGCGCGCTCCTTGTCGAACGTCGCGTCGTGAAACACCTCCCGCACCCGGCGCCTGGAGATCCTCTTCGTGACCGAGGTGTAATCCGCCGCCATCTCGTGAAGAAGCGTGTGGTGGTCCTCGCTCAGCTCGGGAACGGTGTTGTCGGCCTGCGACTCCACATCGATCACGCTCAGCAGCAGCAATGCGTGGTGGGCCGTAAGGGCGCGGCCGGACTCGCTGATGATGTGGGGCATCGGCAGCTCGTGCTCGCGGCACGCCTCCGCCAGAGTGTAGATCACGTCGTCGGCGTATTCCTGGAGCGTATAGTTGACGCTCGCCTGCGAAGTCGATCCGCTGCCGTCATAATCCACCCCGAGTCCCCCGCCGACATCGACGTGGGTCACTCCCACCCCGAGCTCGCGCAGCTCGGCGTAGTACCGCGCGATTTCCTGCAAGCCGGTCTTGATGTAGCGGATGTCGGTGATCTGCGACCCGAGGTGGAAATGGATCAACTTCAGTATGTCGAGGCGTCCGAGAGACTTCAGTTTGTCCACAAGTTTGACGAGCTGCGCCGTGCTCAAGCCAAACTTGGATTTCTCGCCGCCGCTCTTCGCCCAGCGACCCGAGCCCTCAGAATACAGCTTGATTCGAACTCCGGCGGTGGGATTCACTCCGAGCTCGTCGGCGACCTTCAGCAGCACGTCGACTTCGCTCAGCTGCTCGAGCACGATGAAAACCTGGTGTCCGAGCTTTTGTCCCATCAGGGCGAGGCGCATGAACTCATCATCCTTGTAGCCATTGCAGACGATCATGTGATCGGTGTGCTCCGCAAGCCCGAGCACCGCCTGAAGCTCGGGCTTGCTGCCGCACTCGAGCCCGACTCCGGCCGTCTTGCCGAACTCGACGATCTCCTCCACCACGTGCCGCTGCTGATTGACCTTGATCGGATAGACGGTCGTGTAGCCGCCCTCGTACCCGAACTCCTCGCGCGCTTTGGTGAACCGTTCGTTGAGGGATTCGATGCGGGACCTGAGGATGTCCGAGAATCTGAGCAGCAGCGGGAGTCCCACTCCCTGCGCCTCGAGATCGTTGGCGAGCTCGAACAGATCGAGCTCGCGATCCGTTCGATCCTGGTCGGGGCGCACCACCACGTGTCCCGCTTCATTGATGTCGAAGTACCCGATGCCCCACCCCTCGATGTTGTAAAGGGCGCGCGCCGACGCAATCGTCCAGGGCTCGGGCGGCTCCACCGGAGGCGCCGGCGGTTTCTTGTTGGGCGGAATGCTGGTGCTCGTCATGAGACCATTCTATGGTGGTTGGCTTCGGAGTGGTACCGTCGCCCGGTTATGGGTAGAGAGTCTCGATTTTCCAGCGATCACCGCTGCGAGTGTACAGGTGACGCTCGTGGAGACGATTCGGCATGTTCTTCCAGTACTCGATCCGTTCCGGCCTCACGCGAAAACCCGACCAGAACTCCGGCCGTGGCACCTCCTTCCCCGCAAACTCCTTCTCGAACTTGGCTATCCTGTCGTCGAGCGCGGTGGGAGTCTCCAGCGGCTGGCTTTGGCGCGATGCCCAGGCGCCGATCTGGCTCGGGCGCGGGCGCGATGCGAAATACATGTCGGCCTCGGCGCCTGCCACCTGGCTGACAGTTCCTTCGACCCTGATCTGGATGTCGATGGGCGGCCAGTAGAACGAGAGCGCAGCTTTCGGGTTTGCGAGAAGGTGCCGTCCCTTTCTTCCCTGGAAATTCGTGTAGAAGACGAATCCCTGGTCGTCGAATGCCTTGAGCAGCACTACTCTGACTGAAGGCTGGCCGCCCTCATCTACCGTCGCGAGCGACATCGCGCTCGGGTCCGGCACCAGAGAGCGATCGATCTTTTCCGCCAGCGCGTAGGTTTCGCGAAACCTCGCCAGCGGGTCGGCCGGTATCACCTCAGTACCTTGCCATGCTAGGATCGACCTCGTCGATCCACCGGAGGATTCCGCCGGCAAGATTCCGCACATCGGAAGCTCCGGCGCGAGCTAGCTGCTCGGCGGCATAGCGGCTCCTCGCTCCGACCTTGCAATACAGGATGATCGTCCTCTTTTTGTCGAGCCGTGGAATTTCATCCGGAATCGCGTCGAGCGGAACGAGGCGCGCGCCGGGGATATGACCGATCTGCCACTCATAGGGCTCGCGGACATCGATGATCTCGAGCGGTTCACCGCGGGCGATGCGCTCGGCGAGCTGGACGGGCTCGATCTCCGAAATTTCGTGAGGCACGCGGTCAGCCGCGCCACCTCCGGCGCAGAATTCCTCGTAGTCGATCAGCTCCGTGATCTCGCGCGTGCCGCAGGCAGGACACTCTGGATCTTTTCTGATGGCGATCGTCCGAAAGGCCATCGCCAGCGTATCGATCAGCAGCAGCCGCCCGACGAGAGTGTCGCCGAGGCCAAGGATGATCTTCACGGCTTCGGTCGCCTGGATCGTTCCGACCAATCCCGGAACCACGCCCAGCACTCCGCCTTCGGCGCAGCTCGGCACCAGATGCGGCGGTGGCGGCTCACGGAAGAGACAACGGTAGCACGGTCCATCAGCCGCGCCGAAGACCGACGCCTGGCCTTCGAACCGGTAGACGCTCCCGTGCACGTTCGGAATCCCAAGCAGCACCGATGTGTCGTTGATCAGATAACGCGTTGGGAAATTGTCGGTTCCATCCAGAATCAGGTCGTACCCGCGCGCGATCTCGAGGGCGTTTGCCGGCGCCAGGCGAACGTTGTAGGGCTCGACGTGCACACCCGGGTTGATGTCTTCGAGCCTGTCGAGCGCGGAGTCCAGCTTCGAGCCGCCAATGCCGCGAGACCCGTGCAGTATCTGTCGCTGCAGGTTCGACAGATCGACGGTATCGAAGTCCACGAGGCCGATGGTGCCGACGCCGGCCGCCGCGAGATAGAGCGCGGCGGGAGAGCCGAGGCCGCCCGCGCCGACGAGGAGCACCCGCGCGCGCT
>JBGTEZ010000257.1:0-2770 GCA_041747535.1 Gemmatimonadaceae bacterium | reverse complement strand
GCACTGCGGCTGCAGGTCGGAGGATCCCAGGCAGGAGGAGCTCTCACACGTCTCATATGAGTGGACCCGCGCGCACGTTTCCGCCGCGACGAAAGAGTATCTCGCGGCCCTGCCGTTCAGAATGGACCTGCGCCCCCTCGGGGGTCATGTATCCGGCTCCAGTATCACTCTCATTCACGGCAACCAGACGCTCAACACCGTCTACGTGACCGAGGATCGGGACGACGCGTTCCTGGCGAAGATGGCGGGCGACCTCGGCGCGCGGGCCAAAGACGCTGTGTGCTTCGGCCACACGCACAAGCCGTGGCACCGGGTGGTCGGCGGAATCCACTTCGTCAATACAGGCAGTGTCGGCCGGCCCAAGGATGGAGATCCGCGCGCTGGCTACGTGGTCCTCACGACCGCCGAATCCGGACCGAAGGTAGAATTCGTGCGGGTGGGCTACGAGATCGACGAAGCTGTCGCCGCCATCAAGGCCGCGGGATTGCCCGAGGAATTCGGCGAACAGCTGCGCGGGTCAGGCCCGGCCTGAGCGGCGGTACCGCCTAGACGACCGATCCGATTTGCTCGCGGGAAGTCATCGGCGCGCAACCGCCTCTCGCTTCAGCCGCGCGGCCACGGCTTCCGTCCGCCCGAGAACGCGGAGAACGTTTTCCCCCGCCAGCTTTTTCAGGTCCGCGTCGGACCAGCCGCGATGGACGAGCTCCGCGAACAACGCCGGATAGGTCGCGACATCTTCCAGCCCCACGACCGTCTCCGAGATCCCATCGAAGTCGCCGCCGATTCCAACGTGGTCCGCGCCCGCGACACGCCGGATGTGCTCGATGTGATCGGCTACCTGGGCCAGCGTCGCGCGCGGGGACGGGTTGGCCGCCCGCCACGCATCGACGGCCCGCTTGATCGCGACCGAGTCGTCTCCGTACTGCTGGCGCAGCTGCAGGACTGTCGGTCGCACCGACATCTCGTACTGGAGAACGGCGGCGGACACGAACGGCGGGACGAACGTCACCATCACCACGCCACCGTTCGCGGGAAGCCGGCGCAGTATCGAGTCAGGCACGTTGCGCGGAACATCCACCAGCGCGCGTGCCGCCGAGTGGGAGAATATCACCGGAGCCTGCGTGACATTGAGCGCGTCGCTCATCGTCGCCGGCGATACGTGTGAAAGGTCGACCAGCATGCCGAGCCGGTTCATCTCGCGCACGACGCTGTCGCCAAATGCGGTGAGTCCGTCGTGTCGCGCCGAGTCGAGGGCCGCGTCTGCCCAGTCGAGCGTGACGTTGTGCGTCAGCGTCATGTAGCGCGCGCCGAGGTCGTAGAACGAACGCAGAGCCCCAAGCGAGTTCTCGATCGCGTGGCCCCCTTCCATGCCGATGAGCGAGCCTATTTTCCCCTGCCTGAAGCTCCGCCTGATGTCGCCCGACGTGAGTGCGAGCGTGAGGCGTTCCGGATACTTCTCGATCGTCCTGCGCGCGATGTCGATCTGCTCGAGCTGCACTCGCGCGAAGCCGGAATCCCGGTATTCGCCGGGGATGTAGACCGACCAGAACTGCGCGCCGATGATTCCCGCCCGCAGTCTCGCCAGATCTGTGTGACCCGGTGTCCGGCTGCGAAGATCGTAGGCATCCACATTTCCCCGGGCAATGGAGTCTTCCCGGATGCGCCACGGAAGATCGTTATGCCCGTCGATGAGAGGCGTTTGCCGCAGTATGCGCGTCGCGCGCGCGAGGTCCTTTTCAGTGGCCTGACCGTGGGCGTCGGCGAGACCAATGGTCGAGATGAGCAGCAGCGCGGGAACGAGGGCGGTCGCCGCCCGTGTCACGCGCGCGAGGTGTGTTTGCATCGGGGTAAGTTAGACGGTGAAACGACTTACGGGCTGAGTGGGGCAGCACCTTCCGCGGGACCGGGGGGTGTGTCGAGGAGCTCGATGGCGAGAGCGCTATCGTCTTCGAGCACCATCAACCTGATCGGGTGCAGCCACTGAAGCCAGGGCATCATGCCTCCGGCATCGTCGCGAATCAGCTGGGAATCGATCCCATTCGCGTCCAGAACCGCTTGAGCCACATAGGCTTCCACCTCGTTTGCGAATGTCCTGATCACTTTCGTTTTCGCCATTCAGATCCCACGACGGGTTGATTCAATCTGTATCGGGTGCTGCTTCGGCGCATCCCGCTGCATATTACATAACTGTCGCGCTCGAGATGGCAGCGCGGATTGACTGCATGCCATGGCACGCCATCTGCCCGATTTCAGGTTCCGCATTTCCCAGCGAAAAATGACAACCCCCATTAACCGCTCTGCCCCGTTGCTTCGTCCCGCGCTCCTCGTTGCCGCCGTTCTCCTAGCTTGCAGTGCCGCTGAAGAAAAGGAGGCGACACCGGTGGTTCAGGACACCATGCTGCTTCACGATCTCGCCCAGGCCAACCGCAATACCGCGGCGACCGACATGGATACGACGATCCCGGTGGTGGTGAGATCGCGGACGAATGGGGAATTGGACAGCACGGTGGCGGTTCAAGGGGGTCCGGGCAACGCCGGTCAGATTCTGACTCCTTCGGGGAATCAGCCACGGATCGCGCCGCCCCGCCGCGCGCGCGACGCGCCGGCACCGTCGCAGGTACCGACGAGGGACGACATCAATCCTGCTTCGGGCGACCCGTGCGATTCGCCCGCCGCGGACGACCAGCGCACCTGCCTCAACCGCTCGATCGCGCGTGCGGATGTGAATCTCAACCGGGTTTACGGTGAGCTTACATCTCAGGCGCGCCTT
>JBGTEZ010000256.1:0-5584 GCA_041747535.1 Gemmatimonadaceae bacterium | reverse complement strand
GTCACCGTCTTTTTTTCGCCTGCCGCCAACGCCACGCGGGTGAATCCCTGCAGCGACCTCACCGGCTGCGCCACCGACGCCACATCGTCGCGCACGTAGAGCTGAACCACTTCTTCGCCGGCGCGGTCACCGGTGTTGCTCACGTCCACGCGTACCGTCAGGGAATCGCGCCCGCCGATCGAAACCGGGATCTCTGGATCGATCCCAGCGTCCGGGCCCGTGCTGAGGCGGAGATTCCCGTACGAAAACGTGGTATAGCTCAGACCATGACCGAACGGATACAGCGGCGTCCACGGCAAGTCGAGATACTTCGACGTGTACTTCTCCGCGGCCGGTGGACGCCCGGTGTTGCGATGATTGTAGTAGAGAGGTATCTGGCCAGTCGCGCGCGGAACGGTGACTGGAAGCTTCCCGCTCGGATTGTAGTCGCCGAACAGGACATCAGCGACAGCAGCGCCATGCTGAATGCCCAGGTACCAGCTCTCGACGATAGCGGGAGTTTCCACGGCCAGCTCGGGAATAGCGAGCGGTCGCCCGTTCATGAGCACCACCGCCACCGGCTTTCTGTCGCCGCCGGGTGCCGCTCTCATCGCGCGCAGGACCGATCGCACGAGCGCGAGCTGCGACCCAGGGAGCTCGATGAAAGCGCGACTCGCGGCTTCGGCGCTCATGTCCTCGCGCTCTCCGAGGACGAACACGACCGCGGAAGCCTCGACTGCCGCGCGCTCGGCCTCCGCGAATCCCGCCGCGCTGACGGTGTCGACCGAAGATCCGCGCGCGTAGATGATACGAGTTGAAGCGGGAACCGCTGCCCGGATCCCCGCCAGCACCGAGACGGCATCGGCCGGGCGTCCATCAGCTGCCCAGTTTCCGAGAGCGGACCGCGCGTCGTCGGCGAGCGGACCGATGACGGCAATGGAGCCGATGCTCTTCGCGAGCGGAAGCGTGCGGTTGTCGTTCTTGAGAAGCACGATGGCCTCGCGCGCGGCCTGCCGCGCCCCGGCCACGTGCTCGGGCGCAAGCGTGTAGCGCTTCTCACGCTCGATATCGCTGAAGCGATAGGGATCGTCGAACAGTCCGAGCGCGTACTTGAGGCGCAGCACTCTTTTCACCGACGAATCCACAAACGACTGAGCGATCCTGCCTGCTCGAACCGCGCCGGCGAGACTATCGGCGTAGATGTTCGTAGCCATGTCGATGTCGATGCCCGCCCTGAGCGCGAGTACTCCGGCTTCGGTCGCGTTCGCGGCCACCCCGTGCGGGAGCAGCTCTCTGATTCCGCCCCAGTCGCTGATGACAAGCCCCTTGAAGTTCCAGCGCTTCCGAAGAACATCGTCCATCAGCCATTCGCTGATGTGCGCCGGCACTCCGCCGATGTCGTTGAACGAGGCCATGACCGTCGCCGCCCCCGCCTTCACGGCGGCCTCGTACGGCGGAAGAAACGTCTCCCAGAGCGTTCGCTCGGAGAGCTCCACGGTGTTGTAATCGCGTCCGCCTTCGGGCGCCCCATATGCCGCAAAGTGTTTGACGGTAGCGAGCATGGCGTTGGTCGCGCCGATATTGAATCCGCCCTCACCGTTCTGGAATCCGCGCACTTTCGCCGCGGCGAGGACGCTCCCGAGGTAGACATCTTCGCCGGAACCCTCGACGACACGCCCCCACCGCGGATCGCGCGCGATGTCCACCATCGGCGCGAACGTCCAATGCATCCCATGCGCGGTCGCCTCGACTGCCGCGAAGCGCGCGGACTGCTCGACCAGCTGCGGGTTGAAGCTCGCGGCCTCGGCGATCGGCACCGGATAGATGGTGCGATGACCGTGGATGACGTCCCAGGCGAAGAGCAGAGGAATCTTGTGACGCGTTTCCTCGACGGCGATTCGCTGGAGCCGCCGCGTATTCTCCGCACCGAACATTCCGAGGAATGATCCGAGACGCCCGGCCCGGAGCTGCGCTTCGGCGCCGCCCACCGGGCGCGGACCGGATGCCGTACCGTAGCTGGGTGACTGGGCCAGCTGGCCGAGTTTTTCCTCGAGGGTCAGGAGGGCGAGGACCGAGTCGGCCAACCGGGCGCCGGCGGCGGAATTGAGCCGTGATTCCTTCGGTTGTGCCTGTGCCGATACCGGGAGAAACACGGCGCCAAGCGCCGCCAGTCGCAATGAGCGAATCATTATCTCGCGAAGACCTCTTCAACGGGCGTAATACGCACCTTCGCCGGCGTGATCGACAGCTTCCGCGCGCCGATCACCTTATCCTCGGCGAGGAGCTCGGCCGGCTTTTCCGAGTCGTACTTGATGGGCGAGAAGGAGTCGGCCACCAGGGCGTCGCGCAACGCCTCTGCATCCTTTGTAATGATGACTACCGACAGGTCGGTCGCCGACAGATGCCGCTTGATCGCCGCGTTGACCTGAGCGCGCGTCAGCTTCGACAACGCATTCCTCATGTAGCCCGTGAACTCCGGCGTCCCGTACCATTTCGAATCGATCCCATATCCAAGCTGCGCGTCCTGGGTGGCCGTCATCACGTAGACGTTCTTCATCAGGTAGTCGCGCGTATCCTCGAAATCCTTCTGCGAGATCCCTTCGTCGATCACGCGCTGCAATTCGGCGGTCGCGATTCGGAGCGCCATGTGGGTGTTCTGCGGCTCCACCGGCCTGATCCAGACCTCGAACAGCTGATTGCGGCGGACGATGTTGGCGCCGGGGAAGAAGCGGAACATTCCGCCCGGGAACGCCTCGATGTAGGCGTAGTCACCGTAGTTCATTCCTCTGATGGCGCGGATCCGCTGATAGAGGTGGGCGTTCGACATCCGGTGCTCACCCAGATACGAGCGCGCGACGCTGAGCGCGGCGAAATCGGGATGCGAGCGGGTGACGACGATCGGAAGTCCGAATGAGATCGCGGCCGAGCGTGTGTCCTTCTTGATGATCTCGATCTCCATGCCCTTTGGACGCTTCACGGTGAAGGCAGCGGGCCGCGGAGCGGCTCTTCCAGCGGGAAGAGCGGCGAGAATGGCGGTGGTGACCTGGGTGAATCCGTTCGGGACGTCTCCGCTCAGGCCAACCTTCAGGTCGCCAAGCGTGTAGTGATCCCGCACGAATCCTTTCACATCATCGAGAGTGATTGCCTTGAGCCCCGCGACAGTGCCGAGCGCGGGATGACCGTAGCGCGTCCCGGCAAAGACATTCGCCTGCAGCCGCTCCTTGCCGAGCTCTTCCTCGTTGTTCGATCTCAGGTCCTGCGTGAGCGCGGTCAGCTGCCGGTCTTTGAGACGCTGAAAATCGTCGCCGCGAAAGCCCGGCTTCGCCAGCTGATCGAGTACGATGTGAAGGAACTCGTGCCAGTTGTCCTTGTGGATGCTGGCCGTGAAAGTCGTCAGCTCCTTGTCGGCGCTTCCCGTAAAGCTTCCCGCCATCGGATAAAGCAGCTGGCGGATCTCGCTGATCGTGAGGTCGCGCGACCCGGCGCCGGAAATCATCGCCGCGGATAGAGCCGCGAGTCCTTCCTTGCCGGGTGGGTCGTACGCGGAGCCGGCGTTGAACACGAGCTTGAGCGCGATCTGCGGCAGCTGTGATTTCTGCTCGAGGATGTCGAGCTTGGGCAACACAGCCGGAACAGCCTTCATGTCGCGGGCAATTATCCCGTCGAGCTTGGCCTTGAGCGCGTGCTTCGCGTCATCGCCGGCAGGGCTCCCGTTGGTTCCCTGGGCGGTGAAGGATCCGATCGCCGGCTGCTGCGCCAGCGCCGCCGGAAGCTCAGTACTCGCGAGCGAAGTCAGCACCAGATTCGCGTCGGTGAAGTACCGCGCGGCCGCGGCGCGAAGATCCTCGGGCGTGAGCGACGCATAAATCCTGTACACGTTGTTAAGCGTTCCGTACGACCGGCCGTACTTCACGTACTCGGCAAGCGTCGCCGCGATCGAGCCGGTGTTGTCGAGAGAGCGAACGAAGCCGTAGCGCTCGGACGATTTTGCATCCTCGAGGCGTGAGGCCGGGACCAGCTCGGTCCGCGCGCGATTCACCGTGCGCAGGATTTCATCCCTGACATAGAGCGCGTCCTTCGCGTCCTTGAGGCGCGCCGAGATCCGGAAGAGACCGGGATCAATGTTGCTCGAGTTGCTGCCACCGAAGCTGTCGAGCTTCTGCTCACTCACCACCAGCTTTCGGTAGATGTCGGAGGTGGGGCCAAAAAAAATGCCGGCGACGAGATCGAGGGCCGCGTTGTCCTTTACGGTTTCGGAGAAGGCCGGATTGCGAAACGCCACCGAGATGAGCGGATTGGTCGGGGTCGGCCACACGGCGTGCGCGTATTTCGGGGCGGTCGCGGCTGGCTCCGCCGGAATCGTCGCTTTGTAGCTGCCGGGCTTCCATGCACCCCAGTGCTTCCGGATCAACGGCAGCACTTCCTCCGGCGTAACGTCGCCGGCGACGACGATCGCCGTGTACTCGGGTCGATACCAGCGATCGAAGAACTCCTTCGAGTACGCGTACTGGTTCGGCATGTTCTCGATGTCTTCGATGAACCCCATCGTCGTGTGGCCGTAGGTGTGGGTTCCGAAGGCGGTCTTTCGCGTCAGCTCGAAGAGCTTGAAGCCTGGCTCGGAGGCGTTCTTGTTGTATTCGCCGAGGACGGCTTTCGCCTCGGTCTTGAACTCGGGCTCGGCGTAGCTCAGGTTCTGAAAATTGTCGCCCATCAGCTCGATGATCTGCTCGAGGTCGTCCTTGGCGAAGGTCGCGTAGTACATCGTCCGGTCATCGCTGGTCGACGCGTTGTTGCGCGCACCAGCGCGAGTCATGATCTCCGTGAACTTCTCGGGCGAGTACTTTGGTGTGCCGCGAAACATCATGTGCTCGAAGAAGTGCGCGAATCCGCTCTTCCCCGCCTCGACCTCGTTGCGCGATCCCGTCTGAACCGGGATCTGGATCGACACGATGTTCGGAAAGCCGGTGGGGACGACGATCACCCTCAGTCCATTCGCCAGCGTTGCCTCCGTTGCCCTGAACGGAAGAACGTCGCTTGCGCTCGGCGTCACCGTGGCCAAAGAGGGCGCGGTGGCCGAGGCAGTGGTGGTTGCCTGACCCAATGCGAGGGCCGGAAGGAGAGTGAGCGCGGCGGCGGTGATTACGGCGCGGAGTGATCGCATGGCTGAACGAGACCGTTGGAGGGGGAGTCGGTGCGTTGGGGCAGTTCTACATTAACGCCCGGTCGGCGTTCCCCGCCATGACCAGGGCAGGGTGAGGACTGGTCAGGATGGGTCGAATCCGGCGAAGCCGTTTTCCAGTTTTTCGAGGAAGCTCGCCACATCGAGACCATCGGCCACTGCGTGATGAACTTCCACGCAGACGGGAAGGACCCATCGCTTTCCGTCCTGACTGCATTTTCCGAAGGCAATGCGCGGAACCGAGTCGCCTTCGCCGGCGAGAGCGTTCGAGAAAGATGTGAAGCGGATCCAGGGGAGCGTGGTCTGGTAGATGACGTCGTCGGTGGCGTGCGGCACAACCAGCGGCTGGATCTCGCACGCCTTACGCACGACTTCGGCGCTTTTCGCCGCAAATTCCCGGTAAGACCCGGCCGGCTCGAGCCGGGT
>JBGTEZ010000255.1:0-11777 GCA_041747535.1 Gemmatimonadaceae bacterium | reverse complement strand
GCCGCGCAACGATTTCGGCCCAGGCTGCGCTCCAGGATGCTCAATCGCGCCTGGCAAGCGCCCAGCGCCAGCTACGCTCAACATCGGTGACCGCTCCGTTCAGCGGCATCGTCAGCGAGAGACCGGTGTCCGCGGGCGACGTCGTGCAGCCGGGCGCGCACATGTTCACCGTCGTCGAGCCATCGAGCATGCAGCTCGAGGCATCGGTGCCGGCGGAGCAGCTCGCGTCGATCCGCGTCGGGGTGCCGGTGGCGTTCACCGTCAGCGGATATCCTGGACGCCAGTTCCTGGGCACCATCACGCGCATCAATCCCACCGCCGACCCAACGACGCGCCAGGTCCGGATCTACGTTTCGATCCCGAACGCGGGGCGCACTCTGGTTGGCGGGCTCTTCGCCAACGGTCGCATGTCGAGCACGACGAAGCAGGGACTCATCGTTCCGACCTCGGCCATCGATGTGCGCGGTGCCGCGCCGTCGGCAATGCGAATCAAGAAGGGAAAGGTAGAGAAGGTGCAGGTGCAGCTCGGGATCACCGACAAGGCATCGGAGAGCGTCGAAGTCATCGCCGGAATCCAGGCGGGCGACACTCTCCTGACCGGCGCGGCGCAGGGCATCACGCCCGGGACGGCGGTGAGAGTCTCGGCCCCGGCGGCCCGTCCCGCGGCGACCAGCGGGGACTGACCAATGTTCATATCTGATTTCGCGATCAAGCGCCCGATGGTCACCGTCGTCACGATGGTGGCGCTGGTGGTGTTCGGTCTGTTCGCGCTGTGGCGCCTCCAGACCGACGAGTTCCCCGACATTCAGCAGCCGGTAGTGCTGACTTTCATTCCATATCCGGGGGCATCGCCGGAAGGTGTGGAGCGCGAGATCCTCAAGCCGGTCGAGGACGCCATCAAGGGAATCTCCGGCGTCGACCAGATTTTCGGCACCGCCGGTGACGGCTACGCGCAGATCATCACCGTATTCGTGTTCGAGAAGGATCCCCAGGTCGGCACGCAGGATATCCGCGATGCCATCTCGACGATTCGGTCCGATCTTCCGGTCGAGATGAAGGAGCCGGTCCTCCAGCGCTTCGATCCATCCGACCTGCCGATCGTCTCGATCACGCTTGCGTCCGAGGTGATGACTCCGGCGCAGCTGACCCGTATCGCCGATCCGGGGATCACGGGAATCCTCCGCGGCATCTCCGGTATCGCGCAGGTGCGGCTCGTCGGTGGAGTCGAGCGCGAGATGACGATCCAGCTCAAGCCGCAGGCGCTGCAGGCGGCGGGGCTGAGCGTCAATGACGTCGTCTTCGCGCTACAGGCGCAGAACCTCGCCGCGCCGGTCGGGCGGGTGAACAGCGGTCTCGAGGAGCGCTCGATCCGCCTCCAGGGGCGTCTCGAGGGGACCGAGGATTTCATGAACCTCGTCGTCGCCGAGCGTGGCGGGCGGATCGTACGGCTGGGACAGGTGGCGGACGCGATCGACGGCACCCAGGAGCAGCGCACGCTGGCGTTGTACAATGGAACGGAAGCAGTCGGCATCGACATCACCAAGTCGAAGGGCTACAGCACCACTGCCGTCAGCGCCAAGATCGGGGAGAGAGTAGCGGAGATCCAGAAGACTCTTCCGCCGGGCGTGAAGATGGAGATCGTCCGCGACGCCGGGAAACGGGTCGCGGATTCGGTGCGCAACGTCGAGGAAGCGCTGCTCGAGGGCGCGCTGCTCACCATCCTCGTCGTGTTCGTCTTCCTGAATTCCTGGAGGTCGACGGTCATCACCGGTCTGGCGCTGCCGGTGTCGGTGCTGGCGTCGTTCATCGTCGTCTGGGCGTTCGGCTTCACGCTCAACACGATGTCGCTGCTCGGATTGTCGCTGGCGATCGGAATACTCATCGACGACGCGATCGTGGTGCGCGAGAACATCGTGCGGCACATCGAGATGGGTAAGGACCACATGACGGCCGCGCACGAGGGCACCGACGAGATCGGCATGGCGGTATCCGCCACCACGTTCTCGATCGTCGCGGTGTTCGTGCCGGTCGCGTTCATGTACGGAGTCGCGGGACAGTGGTTCAAGCCCTTCGCGCTCACTATCGCGTCGTCGGTGCTGGTGTCGCTGTTCGTGTCGTTCTCGCTCGATCCCATGCTTTCGGCCTACTGGCCCGATCCACAGGTCGAGGCGCACGAGCGCCGGAATCCGATCGCGAGGACGCTCGACCGGTTCAACAAGTGGTTCGACCGGATGGCGATCAAGTACAAGAGCCTGATCGCGTGGGCGCTCGACCACCGCCTGGCGATGGTCGCGATTGCGCTGTTCTCGGTCGTCGGCGCGCTGGCGCTGCCGGCATTCGGGCTTGTCGGCGCAAGCTTTTTCGGGACCGAGGATCAGTCAGAGGTGCACATCGGCATCGAGACTCCGCCGGGGTCGAGTCTCGCCTACACCCGGATCAAGGCCGAGGAAGCGGCACGGATGGCGCGGGCGCATGATGTGGTTCGCTTCACCTACACGACGATCGGCGGCAGCGCCGGCGACGTCAACCTCGGGAACGTGTACGTGAAGATGGTGCCGAAGGCGGATCGCGACATCGGGGCCGAGGACTTCGGCCGCGTGCTGAGATCCGAAGTCGCCGGCATCGGAGGCGTGAAAGCGGCGGTGTTCACGAGCGATTTCGGCGGCAATCAGAAGCAGATCCAGATACAGCTGCGTGGCGGGACGGTCCAGACGCTGAATACCGCGGCCGAGCAGGTCGCCGAGCAGGTGAAGGGAGTAAATGGCGCCGTGGATGTCGGCCTGTCAACCAAGGGACAGAAGCCGGAGCTGAGCGTCGAGCTCAACCGGCCGCTGGCCGGCACACTGGGTGTGACAGTCGCTCAGGTAGCCCAGGCGTTGCGCGCGGCGTTCGCCGGAATCAAGGCGGGCGACTGGGTCGATCCAGGCGACGAGACGCGCGAGGTCAACGTGCGGCTGGCGCCCGAGGCCAGAGAACGTGCGGCGGATCTGGAGCAGCTGCCGCTGGTGGTGCGCGGCGCGGATGGATTGCCGCAGACGGTTCCACTCGGCCAGATCGCGACGATCACGCAGGCGATGGGACCGGCGCAGGTCAGTCACCTCGATGGTGATCTGGTCGTGACGGTGGAAGCGAACACGTCCGGGCGGTCGCTGACCGAGGTGATGAACGACATCAACGCGCGGATCGCCAAGCTCACGCTTCCACCGGGTGTGCGCATCACGCAGGGCGGCGAGGTCGAGAGCCAGGCCGAAGTGTTCGGCGGCATCTTCTCGGCACTCGGCATCGCGGTGATGCTCATGTACTTCATTCTCGTGATGCAGTTCGGGTCGTTCATCGAGCCGCTGGCGATCATGTTCTCGCTGCCGCTCTCGCTGATCGGGGTGATGCTGGCGCTCATGATCACCGGCGCGACGATCAACATCATGAGCCTGATCGGGGTGATGCTCTTGATGGGCATCGTTGCCAAGAACGCCATCCTGCTCATCGACTTCGCCAAGTGGGCGCGGGAGCGGGATGGCTTGAGCCGGCGTGACGCGCTGATTCAGGCAGGGGCGATACGGTTGCGTCCGATCATGATGACGACGCTGGCGCTGATTGCCGGCATGATTCCGGTCGCTCTCGGTGTCGGTGAGGGTGCGCAGTGGCGTGCGCCGATGGGAAGCGCGGTGATCGGAGGAGTGATCACATCGACGGTGCTGACGCTCGTCGTGATTCCGACGTTCTACGAGATCCTGGACGAGTGGAGAGAGTGGGTGCTCAGGAAGGTGGGGCTTGGCAGCCTCGCTGAGGTGAAACACGTCGAGAAGCCTCCGGTGGTTGCGGCGAAGCCGGAGAGGCTGGAAAAGCTGGCGTAACGAGTGTGCGGAGCGAAAAGGGGCCGGCAAAGCCGGCCCCTTTTTCATTCACGTGATAAGAAACCGGCAGTTCGATGATACGAAACCGACATTGCGGAGATTCGAACCCAGGCCCAAACATATTTCCCCTTCCTTTGGCAAGCCCAACTTCAACGGGATCCCAATGCACCCTCGCGTTACAGGTTTGCTGCCGCTCGTCATCCTCCTGGGGGCGTTAAGTGCGTGTGCCGAAAGGCAGTCCCCTTTCGAGCCAATCGCCATTAGACCTCCGAGCAGGGTCGTGCTACTGCCCAGTGTTTCCAATCAGGTGTTGACACTCGCCGGTCCGCTCGACCCTGCAAGAACGCTCACTCTTCCAAGGTACGCCGAAAAAGTCATCGTAGAGTTCCGGCTTGACGGCGTGATTTTCGTCAAGTCCCTGCACCCCCACAAGACTAGCGTGACCGTCGACGGGTCGGGGTACTGGCGATCAGATGGTTGGGAAGCCTGTTACGTGAATGTAATTTTTCGATACAGCCTTGGTTCGTGGGGTCCAGGCCCTTGCCATACCTCTCCGCCGCAACCTCTCAGAATCGATACAGTGCTCGTTCAAGGCGACGGGACTGTAAAACGGGGAGGCGCAGTCGCGCAATGGAGTTGGGAGTGTCCTGGAGCTGATCGATGCTGGGGATACGAGGGAGAGCAGACCTTCTCGGTTACCCCAACCTTCGCCGCAATAAATCTCACAGCTCTTGGAAGGCCTGAGCTCGCGCCAGGAGTGATTGAGCTGCCTGGTCCGGTGTACACAACGTTCAAAACAGGCTCTACACCGGTCAGCTTTAAGAACATTCCTGTGCCGATTCGAGTGCTGTCCTGGCAATGGATAGCAGCCGCTGGCGGCTCAGGGCAGACTTACTTCACAGGCTTTCCCACCGATGTCCAGCGCACCGTTTACTTGGCGGAGCCGGGCTCGATGATCGTGACAGCTTTTGTGAATGGCGTGGAGCAGGTTGATACGATAAGAGTCGTTGGTCGCGATGTTAAGATTGCGGTCGAACAGGCTCGGATGAAGTTCTCAATAGAGGTTCCAGATTTACCGGGGTACGTTCAGCGTCATGATACGAGCCGGCAGGTGGTGACGGTCTCGGTTCTACGGGATAATGCTCCGGTTCCGAACGCCATCGTTGACCTTACGTTGACCGCTCGGGAGAGCACCGGTGGGCATCTGCACGTGGGCGGCAAACCGCGTGGGAGCTTGAATTTGACTCAGGTGAACACGGGATCGACGGGAATGGCGAAGGTCATCTATACTGCACCGCAGGTGACCGGCCCGGTGACAATTAAGGGCACATCAGCGAATGCCAAAGCTGATTCAGCCATCGCAGACGTGGGAATCGATCTTGTGGAATTTGGCTCCGGCGTCGGATATGAACTGGTGGGAGGGGACACCTATGGCGGAACACATCCGAAGAACCACTTTGTCACCGCTTCTCACCTTGCGGCTCTTCAAACTTTAATCACAACGTTCCGAGCGAAATTCGCGTCGACCGTTCTCAAATTCAACGATTCTAGCCTTGAGTCTGGAGGATTGTTCGACTTCAATATTCCGACAGCGCCGTGGGTACCCGGCCATCAAGGACATCGAGAAGGCAAGCACACAGACCTGCATACGAAGCCTCCCTCAGGTCAGACAGGCCCTGATCTGACCAGCGATGAGAAAGATCTAATCAAGCACGTATGGGAAGCATTGGGAGGTGAGCCTCGCCGACACAAAGCCCCGAGTTACCATTTTCATCTTGTTCATCCCTAAATCGGAATACAACAATGCGTTTCCTGAATGCTCTTCTTGCGTTGGCGGCGTGCACAGCGGCACATGCGCAGACCCCGGGGACCCAGTTAACCGTCGACGTGACAATCGATTCCGTTGCATTACGCGGAGATACTATCGGGGTTTCCTATGTACTCTATAATCGACCGCAGAGCCAAGATTCGATGGCGACCTTTACGGTCGACGCTCCCGCAGGAGTACTTGCGCTCCCTACACCACAGCCAATTGCAAAATGGTGGGTTAGCGATCGTTACCGCGGTCAGAGTGTTGCTCACTGGGTCCGGCTTGGTGGTCTTCCTCCCTCCGCGACAAGTATCCCGCTATATGTAGAGTCGATAGCGCTGCCAGGGATAGTGACGTACTGGATCGTTGGCCGCTTTGACGTACCGGAAGGTGAAGGTGATGACTCAACCTTGCGTAACCCACTAACCGATAACAGTGTGACCGGTAAGACCCTCGGTGTTGAGTCCTTCCCAGCAAATCGGAGCGTACAAGGCCTTCTTTCACGACTTCGAGATCTGACAAATGCAAGTTGTGCAAGCCCACTCCTTTGGATCACGGATTCAACTATCTGCGCTCAGCTAATAAATGATGTGGACCAGGCCGAGGCATTTCGTTCGGGCGGTCAAACGCTGTTGGCGAAGTCCGCTCTCACTCATTACGAAACCTTGCTTTCCGCTGGGAGCATAACCGGAAGCGTAACGAATCCGGGGTATTGGTTGCTCAAGCCCAATGCCGAGATAATCCGTAATGCACTCTAGAGCCGAACCTAGGCGCGCCAGCCCTAGGCTTAGCTGCATCGTGGCTGTCCTATTCACACTCGGATGCGGGACCTCAGTACCGGCGAGCGATTCCGGAGCGTCGCACACCCAACGCGAGTCGAACGATGGCATGCGCGCTTCGCCTGTCTCTTCGACAGCGCTGTTAACGGCGACACCCGGGAAAGGGTTAGCAGTTGACGTAACAGTCAAGTCTTTGATCTTACGGGGAGATACGGTTGGAATTACATACGCCCTTTACATCCGACCCGAGAGTCGAGACTCTCTGTCGGTGTTTGCGGTCGATGCTCCGGCGGGCGTCACAAGCATTCCCAATCCCCAGCCGAAGACCAAGTGGTGGGTTAGCCCCCGTTTTCAAGGGGAGGACATCGCCTACTGGGCAAGCTTAGGCAGTCTGCCACCTGCTACAACCGGTGTCCCGCTTTACTTCGAGTCAGTTGGCCTCCCAAGCATCGTTACACATTGGACTGTCGGACACTTTCCAGTTCCTGAAGGCGAGGGTGACGACACTACCTCTCATAATTCCTTGCGTGACAACGCCGTGAAGGGGAAAACTGTCGGAGTCGAGAGGTTCGCTTCCGATCGTACACCCCAAGCCCTCCTCACTCGCCTTCGGTCTCTAACGCAGGCAACTTGCACAAGCCCGCTTCTGTGGGTTACGGACTCGCTGCTCTGCGGTAAGCTTCTCAGCGCCATTGACCAAGCCGTTACCGACCATTCAAGCGGCCGAACCGCAGAAACGAAGAGAAGTCTTGATCATTACCGCGGTTTTCTTGCGGTACAGCGTCAAGGAGCCTTGCCAGAGCGCGTGACGAGCGCTGCCTTTTGGCTCCTGCGGTCAAACGCAGATATCATCGGCAACATGCTGTAACCAAACAGCGACGGATACGCCTTCCTCGCCGCGAGGGGTTCACGAGTCCCCAATCTGAGCTGCGCCGGGTTCCGTGGACACCATGTTTAGGTGTTCTTTCGGAATCGGAGGTGCGGCATGGGGACGCGACGGCGGTTCAGTCGGGAGTTCAAAGTTGAAGCAGTAAAACTCGTATGTGAGCGGGGAGTCACGGTCAGCCAGGCCGCTCGAGATCTGGATGTGCACGTCAATGTGCTGCGGGGATGGGTGAAGGCACATCGCGAGGATCCCGCGCATGCGTTCCCTGGACTGGGCCAGCAGAAGCCCGAGGCCGCAGAGCTGACGCGGTTGCGGCGGGAAGTCGCGCGATTGAGAATGGAGCGTGACATTCTAAAAAAAGCCGCGGCCTACTTCGCGAAGGAGTCGATGTGAAGTTCGGCTTCGTGGCGAAACACCGAGGGACCTGGCCGGTGGAGGGTTTGTGCGAGGCGCTCGGAGTCTCGCGGAGTGGGTTCTATGCCTGGCGCACGCGCCCGATGAGTGCGCGCGCCCGGTTGGATGAACAGATCCTCGTCACGGTCCGCTCGAGTTTTCTCCTCAGCGACCGGACCTACGGTGCCCGGCGGATGGTCGATGACGTGCGCGATGCCGGCTATATCTGCGGCCGCCAACATGTGGGCCGGCTCATGCGGCTGGAAGGCCTCAGGGCCCGGCCACGGCGACGCGCTCGCCCAACGGATACCGGAGATCGGCCGGTGCATGTGCTCGCGCCGAATGTGCTCGATCGCCAGTTCACCGCGACGGCCCCGAATCGGAAATGGGTGGCTGACTTCACGTTTGTGTGGACCAGCGAAGGGTGGCTGTACGTCGCCGTGGTGCTCGATCTCTTCGCGCGCCGCGTCGTTGGCTGGTCCATGCACGCCACGATGACGGCGCAGCTCGTGACCGACGCCCTAATCATGGCGGTCTGGCGGCGCGGCTCGGTCGACGCGCTCTTGCATCATTCCGATCGCGGCAGCCAGTACACCAGCGAATCCTTTCAACGACTCTTGCGCGAGTTCGGCGTCACGTGCAGCATGAGTCGGTCCGGCAACGTCTGGGACAACCCGGTCATGGAGAGCTTCTTCTCAACGCTCAAGACCGAACGTACGAATCGGAAGCACTACGCAACCCGGAATGCGGCCCGCGCCGACGTGTTCGACTACATCGAACGCTTTTACAATCCACTTCGGAGGCACTCCACCCTGGGCAACGTCAGTCCCTCGAACTTCGAGCGGGCGGCGGCAGTAGCTTAACTCACTGTCCACCGAACCCGGCGCAGCTCAGCTCTCACTACAGGGGTACAGGCGCAAACGCCTGGGACGCGACTAACCGTTGATATAAATGTGACGTCGGTGATACTCCGTGGGGACACTACGCACGTTAGCTACGTACTCAACAACCGACCGCAGAGTCAGGATTCGCTGATGATGTTTACTGTGGATGCTCCGGGGCGGGTAACATACATCTCCCGGCCGAATCCTGATTCTCTTTGGTCTGCAGACACGCTGCTATATGGCGTCCAACCAGCCGCGAGCTGGGGAATCCTAGGGTTACTGGCTCCTGGAGCTACTACTCCATCCGTCAGTTTTGAATCAGTTGGACTTCCGGGGATTCTCGCTACCTGGGCCCAGGGGAAGTGGCCAATACCGACTTGCTGCGACGACGATCCTCCCGCAGCGCCTTCGGAAGACCCGCTGGAAATGCATAGTGTAAAGGGTAAGACGGTGGGGGTCGATCCATGGCCGTCGGACCGCTCCGCACAGTCGCTCCTTGCGCGGTTGCGTGCGCTTACGCAGCAAGTCTGCTCCACTCCACTGCTGTGGATTACAGACTCAACAATCTGTAGTGGTCTCCTGTTGGATATTGACCAGGCTGAGTCTGCGCGCGCGAGTGGTAATCCAACGTTAGCAAAGATCTTTCTCGTTCACTACAAATCAATGCTTTCGGCCGGCAGCAGTGCCGGCAGCGTCACTAGCTCCGGATTTTGGCTCCTCACGCCTAATGCTGATCTTGTTGAGAGCATTATCTAGGTGTCGCTGGGCGTTGCCTCGCGGGAACGGCTCCTGAGGGAGCATCTCGTCACTTTTCTCTACGAAAGACAAGAAAATGGTGATTGGACGATTGCCGATCGCCAGGATGGATTTAGGAGAGAGCGGGACCTCCACTGACCGTGCTGCTGGCCCGAGCGCAATAAATCAATGAAGCCTATATGAACCATCTCTCAGTAACGACAATTCGTTTCGGTGTATTAGCGGCAGCTCTTTCTTTCGCAGCGTGCGGAGAAGCTGACAAGAAGACAGGCACTCTGAGCTCACGATTAGGTAATACCGCGAGGGAGGGTGAATCACCTTCCTCGGTCCCTTCGAACTCTGTCGCCGCCAGCCCACAGGGCGATCAAGCAACAACTCACGCGGGACCTCGTCTCGTGATCGATTCTCTCGGCATGAATCCTCGACTGGAACTCATGGGCGATGAGTATGTCGTGCACATCTCCCAGTCTATGGCGCGCGTACTTCGAGACAGCCTACCGGGTTTTTCGCCATTGGAACTCTCTGCTTGGGATCCTGCGGTGGTTTCGTACGTTGCCTCGCGCCGTCCGGGCTATGTCTTGCCATCTGTTGTGATTGGTGATTTCAATGGTGACTCGAAGTTGGATCTCGCCATGATGGGAAATGCTCGGGAAGGGTCGGCGACGTTCATGTTGCTGGCCGAATCCGATAGTGCTCCCCAGCCGAGGATCCTGTACATCGGTCGAGGAGAATCAAGGGTTGGGTTGGCTGAAGTCTATATCAGCCTCATTCGACCGCAGATAATCAGATCAGACCCGACGCTGGAGAGGCAGCCGCTCGACCTGAAAACGGATGCAGTGCTTGAGGTCGTCATCGAGAAGGCATCTCTTCTCTACTATCTCGATCACGGCACGCTTCGCAACTATGCGATATCCGACTGATTACGTGCTGGCGGGCAAGGAAGCGTGAGCCCAGGGGTCACGAGCATTCCCAATCCTCTGCCGAAGACGGACTGGTGGGTCAGTCCAACTTACAAGGGGAAGAGCATTGCCTTCTGGGCGACCTAGGTGCTCTGCCCCCTGGAACCACTAGCATACCTCTTTTTTTCGAATCTGTGGCCCGCTAACCGCTCGGCTCAGGTGCTTCTCGCCCGACTCCGGGCGCTCACACAGAGCAGTTGCTCGGCGTCGTTGAGTTGGATCACCGATGCAGGCCTGTGCGGTCAACTTATTATTGACCTCGATCAAGCCGAGGTTTATCGGGCTGATGGCCAAGTGGCGCAGGCAAGGGAGACGCTTCTCAGCTACCAAGCTGGCGTTTCTTCAGGTGCCTCCGCTGGTATCGTAAAGAATCCCGCCTATTGGCTTCTCAAATCAAACTAATCCACCCTACGTCCTCTGAGCGGTCACTGAAGTCCGAGCGGTCGTGATCAAAGCCACCGCACAGATGACTATCGCTGCCGCAATACCTGTGCGCACAGAAAGAGTCTCCCTTGCGATTGCCCAACCTAGGATCACTGCTACAACCGGATTCACGTACGCGTAGGTGCCAAGCCGCGCCGGCGAGACCTTGTCGAGCAGCCAGATATACGACGTGAATCCGATCAGCGAGCCGAACACGATCAGGTAGACCCATCCTACCCACGACGCAGTCGACACCGCGGCGACGTCGAAGCCGCGAAGCTCACCAGCGATCACGCCCGCGAGAAACAGCAGCGCGCCGCCACCGAGCATCTCCATCCCAGTCGTCAGCAGTCCCGACTCCGGCAAATCCGCATCGCGCGACCAGAACGACCCGATCGCCCACGACAGCGAAGCGAGTATCAGAACGATCGCGCCGAGGAGACTCACTCCGTTGGCTCCTATGTCTCCTGGGCCGATGAGCACGATGAGTCCGACGAACCCCACGACGAGACCGACCAGCACCGCGGCACTCGGGCGACGCCGCGGCGGGCGCGCCCACTCGATTATCACCAACCAGAACGGCAGGATCGAAACGAGTAGCGCCGTCATTCCCGACGAGACGGTTTGCTCGGCCCACACAACGCCCCCGTTGCCGCCGAGCAGTAGAAAACCGCCAGCGATAGTTGCGTTCCGCCATTGACGTTTGGTCGGGCGGAGAGCGCCGCGCGAACGCGACCACGCGTAAAGCAGCACTCCCGAAATCAGAAACCGCGTTCCGCCCATGATGAACGGAGGCATCGTCTCGACGGCGTACCTGATCGCCAGGTACGTCGAGCCCCATACCGTGTAGATGGAAGCGAACGCAGCAATGATCTGCCCGCGCGTGGCGCGGGGAGCGGTGTCGTTCAAGTGGAGTGGATTACAAGAAAAGGAAGGAGCGGCGACAGAAATGTAATTCGATCAATTGCCCGGCAAGGAATCAATCAAAAGATTTCTGCCCGCGATCGCGCTTCTTGTTCGCCTGTCGTTTCTT
>JBGTEZ010000254.1:0-2871 GCA_041747535.1 Gemmatimonadaceae bacterium | reverse complement strand
TAACCGGACTTTGCGCCGGTGAATACCTGTTTTTTATTACATTAGACCCAAAACAGTCATTCAGGCCTTTCCGACAGATGCCCTTAGAAGTCCCCATTCGGCAGAGCCACAAGGGACCTTGAGGTTAGCAGCATTATGCCGAGGTCGGCGTAGTAATCTGCTGCTCCCGCCAGCCCAGAAAACGGTCATAGACCCTGACGCGAGCCGTTGCGGATCATATCCGCCGCCTTCTCGGCAATCATGATCGTTGGCGCATTGGTGTTGCCGCTCACGATCATCGGCATGATCGACGCATCCACGACCCGCAGTCCCTCGATTCCGAGCACCCGGAGACGTAAATCGACGACCGCCGTCTCGTCATGGCCCATTTTGCACGTGCCGGCCAGGTGCCAGGTGGTGGAGGCCGTGCGCCTCACAAAGGACTCGATGTCCGCGTCGCTTCTCAAATTTGCCCCCGGCGCTACCTCCTCGCCGCGGATGTCGTCGAATGCGTTTGAATAGAGAATCTTGAGATTCCAGCGAACTCCGGCGACGGCGCATCTCACATCATCGGGCGCGCTCAAGTAGTTGGGATTGATTATTAGCCGATCGAGCGGGTCGGGTGAGGCGAGAGTGACCTCGCCGCGGCTTAGCGGCCGATTGATGTAGGAGGTAAACGTAACACCGTGCCGGGTTGTCGCCCCGGCTTCGGGGTAATCGGGAGAGAGGGTCATCAGGAAGAACATCTGTAGTCCGGGAATCGTCCCTTCCGGATGGCTTTTGACGAAGGCTCCCGCCTCGAGGAAGTTCGAGCCGAGCGGGCCGCTTCGATTCGCTTCGTATTCTCGAAGCGCGGTAGCTTTTTGTTCGTCCGGAAGCGGGGCAAAGGTAAGCGGTTGCGTGATCTCGCACCGCACTCGAGTGTGGAGGTGATCGTGCAGATTCTTGCCGACGCCCGGGAGATCCTGGCGAATGTCGATACCCAGCCGCTCAAGCTCAGGTCTCGGCCCGATGCCGGAAAGCAGCAGCAACTGCGGCGAGCGCAGAGCGCCGGCTGAAAGAATGATCTCGCAAGCAGCCTCGGCCTTCTCCACAGCCCCGAAGCGAAGATATTGGACCCCGACGGCGCGGGTTCCGCTGAAATGCAGCCTCGTCGCATGGGCGTGGGTCAGGACAGTGAGATTCGGACGCGAGCGCGCTGGATGTAGATACGCATTAGCAGTGCTGCATCGGACGCCGTTGGCGATCGTTGCCTGCAAGGGACCGCAGCCCTCCTGAAACTCGCCGTTGAAGTCCGGGTTGAACGGAATTCCCGCTTCCTGGGCGGCAGCAAGATAGCGCTCCACGAGAGGATCCGAAAGCGGATGGCTTGTCACCGCGAGCGGACCCGCCGTGCCGTGATAGCGGTCGGAGATGGCTTGGTTGCTTTCGGATTTCACAAAGTAGGGCAAGACGTCATCGTAGGCCCAACCCTCGTTTCCATCGCGAAACCATTGATCGTAATCGCTGCGGTTGCCGCGGATGTAGATCATGTAATTGATGGCGCTCGATCCTCCGAGCACCCGGCCTTGAGGCAGGAAGATACGGCGCCCGTTCATATGTGCTTGGGGAGCCGTTCGGTCGGCCCAGTCGCAGGGGCTGTCCTGCAGCTGTCCGTAGAATGCGGGTATCCGGATAAACGGCGAGTCGTCCTCGCCGCCGGCTTCGAGCAACAACACCCGACAAGCAGGATCTTCCGTCAACCGGCTGGCCAATACGCACCCCGCAGATCCGGCACCGACGATGATGTAGTCGAACATGGTCCGCCTCCAATTTTGTGCGTTGTTATAGTGTGGCGTGTCCTCGGGTCACCTCAGTTTCTTACTCAAAGAGCTAGCCGCGACAATGACGGGGGAAAGGACGGGGCTGAAAGGCGGTGCATAGGCAAGATCCGCGTTCTCCAGATCACGGCAACCGAGATTCCCGAGTAAGGCCGTGGCGGCGATGTCGATTATTTTATCCACGGCGCCCGGTCCGATAGCTTGGGCGCCCAGCAGGCGACCGCTACCGGATTCGGCTACGAGCTTTAACGTCACGTCCCGCGCGCCGGGGAAATAGCGCGCCTTGTCCCGGGCGGTGATGACCGTGGTGATGGGGTCGAACCCCGCCTCGCGGGCGGCGGACTCGGTGAATCCGGTAATGCCGACGTTCAGGTCGAGGGTCTTGAAGATGGCCGTGCCCAAGATTCCGGGAAACTGGGTGTCCCCGCCGGCCGCGTTTTCCCCGGCCACGCGGCCTTGCAGGTTGGCGATGTCCCCGAGCGGTCCCCAAACCGGCGTCTGCGTCAGGCGGTGGTAGCTCTCCGCGCAATCGCCGGCCGCGAACACGTCTTTGACGTTTGTCTCCATACGAGGATCGACGGAGATCGCGCCCGTGGGCCCCAGCGCGATGCCGCCTTGCTCCGCGAGCTCGACGTTCGGCCGGATGCCGATCGCGAGGACCACGAGCTCGGCGGGCAACTTCCGGCCCGATGCTGTTACCAGCGCGGCGACCCGCCCCGCGTTCTCGGTGATCTCGGCCATGCCATCGCCCACAATGACACGAACGCCCTGGGTGATAAGATAGTCATGGACCCGCTGACCCATCTCAGGATCGAGCCTCGGAAAAAGCCGCTCGAGGCGCTCGACGATAGTCACCGTCACACCCAACGTGTGCAGGCTCTCGGCCACCTCGAGCCCGATATAGCCTCCCCCCACGATTACTGCGTCCTTCGGCCTCAAGCGATCGAGGGCCGATCGGAAGCGATCGAGCTCGGCCATCGTCCGCAGCGTGACGATACCGTCCAAATGGCTTCCGGGTACAGCAGGGATCACGGGACGGGCGCCGGTCGCGAGGATCAGCCGGTCGTAGGGC
>JBGTEZ010000253.1:0-2408 GCA_041747535.1 Gemmatimonadaceae bacterium | reverse complement strand
CGCGCCCCGAGTCGCCCGCCCGCCGCGGCATCGATGGCATCGGCGGGGCGTTCGGAACGCGGCGGTCGGTCTTGTCGCGCCGGTCGTCGTCTCTCATGCCTTGAACAACGTGAGCATTATCTGCGTGAGGAAGTAGTCGATTACGAGGATGAGGACGCTTGCCGTTACAACGGTGCGGGTGGTGGCGAGGCCGACTCCTTCGGTGCCGCCGGTGGTCTTGAGGCCATAGTAGCAACCCGTTATCGAAATAATGCCCCCGAACACGAACGGCTTCAGCAAACCCTGCAGGAAATCGTTGGGAATGAAGACGAGCGTGAACCCGCCGGACAGTATCTGCTCCCAGACCGTGCGCCAGTAGAGCGACGACGGCAGCCCCATGTAGAACGTAGCAATGACGTTGCCACCGAGGATACCGACGAAATCGTTGATGACCGTGAGAATGGGCAGCATGATGAGAGCTGCCAGTACCCGGGGGGTGACCAGCTTCTTGATTGGATCGGTGCCGAGGGTATTGAGCGCGTCGATCTGCTCCGTCACGCGCATCGATCCCAGCTGTGCGGCGATACCGGACCCAACCCGGCCGGCGACCATGAGGCCCGCCAATACCGGGCCCAGCTCGCGGATCATGGACCCGGCGATGATTCGCCCGATCAGCGCGGTCTGCCCGAAGGCGGCGAGCTGCACCGACATCTGGAGCGCCAGCACCATGCCGGTAAAAAACCCGGTGAGCAGCACGATCCCGAGCGAGCCGACGCCGATCGCGTTCATCTGCTGGATGGTATCGGACGCGTAGAACGGCTTGACGAAGATGAAGCCGATCGCCTTGCCCGCCAGCGCGAAGTACTCCTGAAGAGAATAAACGACGTTCTTCGCGGAGTTGTTGACTCTCTCTAGGATCAAGTCGGGATAGTCATGATTGAGTGACGGTACGGCTTAACGGGGGCGTTGGGCAAGGGCTTTTGTGCGGATTTCGTGCGAAGCGCGGAGCACGGGTACGAAAATACGCGGACCAATTCAAGCTGCAAAAGCGGAGGAGAACGGGTACGAGGTGAGAGAGGCGTAGGTGTAAGGTAGCAAGGTCACGACCTCACGACTTGCCCCGGTCGGGCGAAGTACCTGCGGCGCGCGTCGGCATGCGGCGGTTTCTGAGCTGGGAAAGTCGGGGCGCAGTGACCTCCAACCTTGCCCCTGTGCCTCTCCAACCTCGTACCCGTTCCCCTCTCCGTTGACCTTCTCAGCCGGGTCGACGATGTCAGATCTGAAGCTATCGTCTTTCCGCGGCCGTCACTCCTCCGAATTTTACCACTCCCGCTTAGATTCCCGCGATGATCGAAACAATCTCCCGCGACCGCCTGGTGGAGCTGCTCGAGCTTGGCAGCCAGCAGCGGATCGCGATCATCGGCGACGCGATGCTGGACGTCTACCTCCGCGGCGACGTTGACAGGGTTTCTCCGGAGGCCCCCGTTCCGGTCGTGCGCATTCGCGACAAGGAGCTGGCCCTCGGCGGAGCGGCCAATGTCGCCCAGAACGTTGCGGCGATCGGCGCGAGCTGCGACCTGGTCTGCGCGGTTGGCCAGGACGCGGAAGGCCAGGTGATCGCTGCCCTCCTGAGGGAGATCGACGCGGACACGAAATCGCTGGTGACGGTCGCGCGGCGGACGACGACCAAGACCCGCGTGATCGCCCGCTCGCAGCAGATCGTGCGCTTCGACGAGGAAGAGGATTCCGACATCAGCGGGGATGAGGTGGCGCGTCTCGTTGGCGCCGCGATTACGGCGATCGACGCCGCCGATGCGCTGGTGTTCGAGGATTACAACAAGGGTGTGCTCACTCCCGCGGTGATAACTCCAGCGATGGAGCACGCAAAGCGGCGGGAGATTCCAGTTATCGTCGATCCCAAGTACAAGAATTTCTTTGCGTACCGCGGGGCGAGTATCTTCAAGCCGAACCGGCGCGAGCTCGAATCAGCGCTGGGCGCGGCGTTCGACGTCGAGAACCCCGCATCGCTGCCCGAGTGGTTTCACAAGCTCGGGGTCGACCACCTGCTTCTCACGCTCGGCGAGGCGGGGATGGCGCTGGTTGCGGCGGACGGCGAGGTGGGACGCGTGCCCACAACGGCGCGAGAGGTGTACGACGTCGTCGGTGCCGGCGATACGGTTACCGCTTACCTGGCGACGATGCTCGCCGCTGGGGCAACGCCGGCCGAGGCGGCGGTGATCGCCAACTTCGCCGCCGGTGTCGAAGTTGCGAAGCTGGGGGCGGCGACGGTGACGATCGACGAGGTCATCGACGCGTACGACATGTTCGGTACACCGGAAGCGACCGTCACCTAGGACTGGTAAGCTGGAGATCGAAGGCGCGCAATGCATTCGCCTGCGTCTTGAGTTGACCGTTTTTGAGTTTGCCGT
>JBGTEZ010000252.1:0-2740 GCA_041747535.1 Gemmatimonadaceae bacterium | reverse complement strand
TCGCATCGCGACGCAGCGCCGTCGCCAGAGCGTTGGCGGCGACAGGGCCGTCGGCGTACTCGTGAAGTCCCCACGCCGCGATCTGCCGCAGGTCCGCGTTTGGATCGGAAAGCAGAACGCGCGAGAGAAGCGTCGGCCGTTCGTCGCTGTCGCGCGCCGCGGCCGGGCCCTGACCCTTCGATACGAGATCGAGCAGCGCCGAACGCGTCGCTGTCGAGGTCCGCTCACGAGTCCTTGTCGATACCGAAACCGATGTCGAGACCTCTGCTATCGCCTTGGCCGACGCGTCCACTATCGCTTTCGGGATCGCTCTCGCATTCGCCATACGAGAATCACCTTCGAATTGCTTGTCCGCGACAATCGAGTCGTCAGCCTGCACCGAATCAACGGTTTGTTGTGTGGCGCGCGGTGCCGGTGCCGCGGCGCCGATGACGATTGCCATCAGCGCGAGAGACCCGATCAGTGCCACCGACTGCCGCCGACTCGGACTTGAATGCCGCAGCTCCGGATCCAAAATGGCCAGCATCCGTCCCTCGAATTCCTTCCGGCGCGCCATCGCCAGAGCCACCGACGGCGTCGCGTCACGCCTGACGCTTGTCACGATGTCGAGCAGATGCTCGGCGTAATCCGTCGCGCGAGCTCCGCACGATAGAGCGAGATCGTCACAGGCGCGCTCACTCTCGCTGCGAAGATTCTTCGCGGCGGTCCAGACGAGCGGGTGAAACCAGTAGACGGCGCAGGCGAGGCGACCGAGTGTGTGGCCAACGAGATCGTGACGCTTGACGTGCGCGAGCTCGTGGAGAAGCACCGCTCTCCGGCGGTCGAGCGTCCATGCATCGCACCCGGCGGGCAGAACTATGGTCGGATTCATCACACCGCACGCGAAAGGCATCTTCGCGTCTTCGCTGCGAACCACCAGCGGCGGCTCTTCGAGACCGAGCCGGTCTGATACCTCCCAGAGCGGGTCGAGCCAGTCGCGAGAGTCCAGGGGTACGGAGCGGCGCACGATGCGGCGTACCGTCAGCGCGGCGAAGCCAAGCGACCCGGCAATCGCGAGAACGACCGCCGCCCAGATGAGGAGGAGAAGAGTGACTCCGCTCATACCGGCGAAGATCGCTCCCTCCGGTGCGGCAGCCCCGGCCAATGATGTCTCGTTCGGCGCACGCGGACTCCCCCCGGTATTGGTGACAACCGACTTATCGGACCACGCCTCGGTTGCGTCCACCGCTGACCGATCGCGGCCTGATGACGGAGCGGACGACGGCGCGGACAGGGCCGTGCTCGCCGGGAGGATTCTCAGCTGAAACGGAGACCAGAAGGTCAGCGCCGGTACGAGCAGCACCGCGGAGACGGTGACGAGCCACACGACGTGCCGGGCGCCCGCCGAGAAGCGCTGCCGCATCATCAACGTCAAGCCGAGCGCCGCGAGCAGGATGATCGTCGCCTTGAAGAGGAGCACGAGAGTCAGGGTGCCCGAGCCGGTGAGGGCGCCAATGCTGGATATCAGGATTTCCTTCATGGTTATCTCCCGCTTTGGCGTGAGCGGCGAATCGCGGTACGAAGCCGTTTGACTTCCGCATCATCCAGATCGACATCCGACATTCTCAGGAGCGCGGTCACTGCCTGCTCCGACGAGCCGGCGAAGTATGTGCGCACGACGTGCGCGAGCACGTCATCGCGCGCTTCCTCCGTGGACTCGGCGGGATAATAGATGTAGCGCGGGCCGTCTTCCTTGTGCTTGATAAGTCCCTTCTCGCCGAGGATCCTGAGAACGGACCTGACGGCGGAGTAGGTTGGAGGATCGGGCAGGTCGGCCATGATCTCGGCCACGGTAGCTCCGGTGCGTCGATAGAGGATGTCCATCACCTGCCGCTCGCGGCGGGACAGCGCGGGCGTACCGGCGGCGGAGGCAATTTCGGGCTTGTCAGTCATCAGCGTAGCAGTCATGAGAATCGGGCCGGAGGCAATCAGCCTCGTGGTCGAACCTGTCTGTGCTGAAAATTCAACAGTGCGCCGGATTTGTCAATGGCCAGATTTCTGGCGTCTAGCCGGCACCACTTCCCGGCGGCAATTTCGACTCCCCCCGCCGATCCCTTTCCCGACCTGCCGTCAATCAAGGACCGCCGCCATGGCTGAGAACAAGACCAAGGAGACCACCGAAAGCGTCGCTGCCTTTCTCGACAAGGCAACCGATGCGAAGACCCGCCGGGACTGCGACGCCGTCACGAGGATCATGAAGCGCGTCACCGGATCCCCGCCGAGGATGTGGGGACCCAGCATGGTCGGCTTCGGCCGCTACCACTACAAGTACGAGAGCGGCCGCGAAGGAGATTCGTTCCTCGTAGGCTTCTCGCCCCGGAAGCCCAATCTGACGCTGTACGTGACGGACGAATTCGAGAAGTATCCGCACCTGATGAAGAAGCTCGGGAAGCACACGACTGGAAAATCCTGCCTCTATATCAAGACTCTGGACGATATAGATATGAAGGTGCTCGAGGAATTGATCGAAACGGCCGTCGGGGATACGAAGCAGAGGTCCAGGGATTGAGCATTTTTCTTATTGGCGAGATCGAGAACTAAAATGGCTGGCATCGATAGGGAAACCGGGCGGGCACTGATACTTGCCGTCGGCGTCGCTCTCGCCGGGCTCCTCGCCGGCAACGGCTTCGCGCGCGCTCGCGCAGCCGATCGATACGTAACGGTCAAGGGCGTCGCCGAGAGGGAGGTCAAAGCCGATCTC